>JBBQKT010000024.1:0-19322 GCA_038327205.1 Burkholderiales bacterium
CTGATCCTCGTCATCAATATCGTCGGCGGCTTCATCATCGGCGTCGCCCAGCATGGCCTCAGCGCCGGCCAGGCGGCGGACAGCTACATCCTGCTGGCGGTCGGCGATGCACTGGTCGCCCAGGTGCCGGCGCTGCTGATCTCGGTCGCGGCGGCGATGGTGGTGTCGCGCGTGGGCACCGACACGGACATCGGCAGCCAGATCGGCACGCAGGTCTTCGGCTCGGCCAAATCGCTGGCCATCACCTCGGGCGTGATCGGCATGCTGGGCCTGATCCCGGGCATGCCGCATGTGGTCTTCCTGCTGATTGCCGCCGGCATGGGCTATCTGGCCTGGTGGTTGCGCTCGCGTGAGCAGACGGCGGCGGCCCTGGCGGCCGAGGTCAAGCCTGCGGCAGCACCGGTCGAAGCGAATGGCGAAGCCACCTGGGACGATCTGGTGCCGGTGGACACCCTGGGCCTGGAGGTCGGCTATCGGCTGATCACCCTGGTCGACAAGACCCGCGAGGGCGATCTGCTCAGCCGCATCAAGGGCGTGCGGCGCAAGTTTGCGCAGGAGGTGGGTTTCTTGCCGCCGGCCGTCCATATCCGTGACAACCTGGAGCTGCGCCCCAGCCAGTACCGGCTGAGCCTGCGTGGCGCGGTGGTGGGCGAGGCCGAGGCCTTCCCCGGCATGTGGCTGGCCATCAACCCAGGCCACGCCACGCAAAAACTGATCGGCACTCAGACGACCGACCCCGCTTTCGGCCTGCCGGCGGTGTGGATCGACGACCGGCAACGGGAAATGGCGCAAATGGCCGGATTTACCGTTGTTGATTGCTCGACTGTGATTGCCACCCATCTTTCACACTTGATGCAAGTCCACGCAGCCAAGCTTCTCGGCCGTGTTGAGACCCAAGCCCTGGTTGAACACCTGACCAAACAAGCACCGCAACTGATCGAAGACGTGATTCCAAAAATGGTCGGCATCGCCTCACTGCAAAGAATTCTCCAGCTGCTGCTGGAGGAGGGCGTGCACATCCGCGACATGAAGTCCATCGTCGAATCGATCGCCGAGAACGCCGCCACCGTCAGCGACCCCGCCGAGTTGGCCCGCCGCATCCGCACCCACATTGCCCCGGCCATCGTGCAGCAAATTTACGGCGCGGTGAAAGAGCTGGACGTGATTGCGCTGGAGCCGGAACTGGAGCGCTTGGTCACCCAGGCCCTGAACTCACCGCACGGTGCCGCGCTGGACCCTGGCGTGGCCGACACCCTGGCCCGCAGCGCGGCCGAGACCTCCCAAAAGCAGGAAGACCGGGGCATCCCGGCCTGCCTGCTGGTGCCGGACCTGATCCGCGCCCCAATGGCCCGCCTGCTGCGCCGGGCGGCGCCGCGCCTGAAGGTGCTGGGCCACAGCGAAATTCCTGAAACCCATTCGATCCGCATCGGTTCCATCATTGGAGGCACGGCATGAGCATGAACGCCAAACGCTTCACGGCGCGCACTTCCCGCGAGGCCATGGCCATGGTCCGCCAGGCCTTTGGTGATGACGCCGTGGTGCTGTCCAACAAGCCCTGCGCGCAGGGCGTCGAGGTGCTGGCCATGCCGCCCGAGGCGATGGGCCAGATCGAAAGCGTGGCGGCCACGGCCCCCCGCGTCAGCGCACCCAGCCGCGTGGCCGCCCGGCCGCCCGTGCCAGCCAAGCCCGGTGCACGGGCCGAGCCAGGTTTTGGCTATGCCGACTCGATGAACGAGGTGAACGCCGACGTGCAGACGCTGGCGATGAGCACGCTGTCGTTTCAAGACTATGTGCGCGAGCGGGTGCTCAAGCGCCGCCAGGCTGAGATTGACGGTCTGCCGGATCCCTTGGCCGGAGCGCAAGCCAATTCCCTTCACGACAGCGAGCCGATGATCGACCGCCCCGGCGTGGCATCGATGAACGCCGCCCGCCAGCAGCGCGCCAATGCAGCCCTGCACGCCATGCAGCCGCGCCGTCCCGAAGCCGCACCCGCACCGGTGGCACCCGTGCAGGCCGCACGCCGCACCCCGCCGGTGCTGCGCGACGAGATCCGCATCCCGCAGGCCCAGCGGCAAAACAATGCCCAAATGCAGCAGGACATGCCCAACCTGAACGACCTGCCCGACATGCCCAGCCGTGGCCACCGCGATCAGATGGACATGATGAACGAGCTGCGCCAGGTCAAGGGCATGATCGAAGAGCGCTTTGGCGCGCTGGCTTTCATGGAAAAACTGCAGCGCCAGCCGACCCAGGCACGGCTGACCCAACATTTGCTGGAAATCGGCTTTTCGCCCGCCCTGGTGCGCAAGCTGGTGGAGAGCTGCCCGGTGGCCTTCAGTGGCCAGCGTGGCGACGAGGTGAAAGACGAAACCAGCTGGGCCGCCCAGGTGCTGGCCCGCAATCTGTTGACCGCCGACACCGGCCCGGCTTTGGAAGACCAGGGCGGCGTGTTCGCCCTGATCGGCTCCACCGGCGTCGGCAAGACCACCACTACCGCCAAGTTGGCGGCCGCCTTTGCCACCCAGCACGGCGCGTCCAATCTGGGCTTGATCACCCTCGACGCCTACCGGGTCGGTGCCCATGAACAGCTGCGTGCCTACGGTCGCATCCTCGGCGTGCCGGTGCACACCGCCCACGACCGTGCGTCGCTGGAAGACCTGCTCGATCTGCTGTCCAACAAGAAGATGGTGTTGATCGACACCGCCGGCATGGCCCAACGTGACAGCCGCACGCAAGAGCTGCTCGACATGCTGGCCCACCCCAGCATCCGCAAAATTTTGGTCGTCAACGCGGCCCAGCAGGGCGAGACGATTGAAGACGTCATCACCGCCTGGCGGGCGGCCGAATGCCAGGGCATCGTGCTGTCCAAGATCGACGAAGCCGTCAAGCTCGCCCCGGCGCTGGACACCCTGATCCGCCACAAGCTGCGCGTCATTGGCGTGGCCAACGGTCAGCGGGTCCCCGAAGACTGGCACCGCCTGTCGGCCACGGCCTTGGTGCAGCGGGCATTTAGGACGGTCGCTGCAGGCGCTTGGCGCCTGGACAGCGCGGATGTGAATCTGATTTTTGCTGGTGGGCCCGCGCTTGGCCTGCCGACCGCCTCCCTGTCAGCGATGGGCGCGCACTGAACAAGCGCCGCCTGATCCATGAACGAAACCGGACACCCCCATGCGCGATAACAACAATGCTCCGCTCGACCAGGCCGACGGCCTGCGCCGCCTGTTCGCCAGCTCACGGGTGCGCTTCATCCCCGTCGTCAGCAACCCGCATGTGGTCGGCGGCGGTGCGCTGCTTGAAGGCCTGTGCGCCGCCTTCGCCGAGCTGGGCCTGCACACCCTGGTGGTTGACGCCGGTGAGCTGTCGCCCAAGCCGGGTGAAATGGCCAGCGTGGATCTGAGTGCCTGCGTGGAGCGGCTGTCCAAAGACGTCTCCTACCTCGCCGCGCGCGGCCTGCCGATGCGCTTCATCAATGCAAATGGCTCGGCCGCCAGCTTTCTGGAAGCGGTGACCGACGCCGCCCCCCATGCCGATGTGGTCTTGCTGCACGCCAGTGCTGCCGAGCTGGCCCGCGTGGTGGCCTTGCGCGAAGTGCGGCCGGTGCTGCTGGCCGATACCGATTCAAAAAGCGTCACCCATGCCTACGCCGGCATGAAGTGGCTGTCACAGCGCGCCGGGCTGATGGTCTACAGCCTGCTGCTGGCCTGCAATCCGGCGCTGCGCCTGTCTGACCGCATCGCCCAACAGATCAGCTCCTGTGCCGATGGCTTCCTGGGTGCGGTGTTGCGCGACTGGGCCTGCCTGGACCCGAAGACACCGGTGACCTCGCCCATCACCCCCGAAATGCGTCACCTGGCGCGCGAACTGCTGATGGCCGCCCCTCCCGGCGCGGCACTGGAAGCGAGCGTGGACGCCCATCCGCTGCGGCCACCGGTTCGTGCCGTTGCAAAAACGTCTTTGCGCACCCGCGCGGCGGCCAACGCCTTTGTCGCCTGATCTCTTGCTGGAGTAAAAAAACATCATGTACACCGCCAAAGGTCGCCTCGACAACTCCTCGCTCATCAAGCAGTACAGCCCGCTCGTGCGTCGGCTGGCGCACCAGATGATCGCCAAGCTGCCCGCCAATATCGAGATCGACGACCTGATTCAGGTCGGGCTGATCGGCCTGACCGACGCGCTCTCGCGCTTCGACATCGGCCAGGGCGTGCAATTTGAAACCTTCGCCACCCAGCGCATCCGTGGCGCCATGCTTGACGAACTGCGCGGCGGCGACTGGATGAGCCGCGGCACACGCCGTCAGCAACGCACGATCGAAGGCGCCGTCCACAAGCTCGAACAAAAGCTCGGCCGTGCGCCGGTCGAAAGCGAAATCGCGGTCGAGATGGGCGTGACCCTGCTCGAATACCAGGAGCTGCTCGGCAAGGTGCGCGGCACCCAGCTGGTATATCTGGAAGACATGTCCGGCGACGAGGGTGATGAAGACTTTCTCGACCGCCATGTGGCGGACGACAGCAACAATCCGGTCGCCCTGCTGCAAGACCACCGCATGCGCGAGGCCCTGGTGGTCGCCATCAAGAATTTGCCCGAACGCGAGCAGTTCGTGATGAGCATGTATTACGAGCAGGACATGAACCTGAAGGAAATCGCCGCCGTGCTGAAAGTCACTGAATCGCGGGTCTGCCAGTTGCACAGCCAGTCGATTGCCCGCTTGCGTGTCAAGCTGCGGGACTGGTGAGTGATTGCTGGCATTCCTGCGCCGCAGGACTGCAGACCTCGCGGCAGCCGGAGTGAGCTTGCATGTTCTTCAAAAGAAAAGTGATCCCGACGCTTGATGTGCCGCAGGCCGTCCCGCCCAGCGCCACCGACGCCGTCATCCGCAATATCTCCAAGTCGATGTCTTCTGTCGGCCGCGACGCTGCCGAAGTGCGCGGTGCCCTCGAAGACACGCAGCGCGTGGTGTTGGCGCAAGCCGATGCCATGACCGCGCTGGGCGGCCAGCTCAAGCAGGTGCGCCACGCGCAAGACGCCATCAGCCAGGCCACCCAACAAACCGGCGACGCCGTGCAGCGCGCCCGCACTGCCCTCGGCCAGGTCGGCGACGAGGTGGGCGGCATCGTGCAAACCCTGCGCCAGGTCTCTGACGCAGCCAGTGAAATCACCCGCATCGCCTTGCAAACCCGGCTGGTTGCCTTCAATGCCGCCGTCGAGGCCAAACGTGCCGGGGAAGCCGGCCGCAGTTTCAGCGTGGTGGCAGATGCCGTCAAAGCCCTGGCTGGTCAGGTCGAAACCACATCAAAAGCCATCATCGGCGCGGTCACGGCGCTCGACGAGCGGGTTGAACGCTTCAGCCGCGAGCTGCGCAGCGACGCCAATCAAACCGTTCAGAAGAGCGCCATCCACCAAGCGTTTTCCGATGTGGAAGGCGATGTGCAGAAGATCAAGACCTCGGCCGGTGAGAGCGCACAAACGATGCTCGCGTTGAACGGTCAGGCCGATCTGCTGGGCCGCGAGGTACAGCAGGCGATGGCCGGGCTGAAGACCGCCTTTGCCTGCAGCGACCGCTTCTTGAAGATGTCCGAAGAGCTGATCGAGCAGATCGCCGAAACCGGCCTGGAAGTGGAAGATTCGCTCTACATCCGGGGTGCCCAACAGGCCGCTGCCGATATTGCTGCCCTGCTTGAAGAGGCGCTTGCCAGCCGTGCGATCAGCAGCGCGCAATTGTTTGACGAGCAATACCGGCCTGTGGAGGGCAGCAACCCCGCCCAGCACCTGACGGCCTTCAATGCCGTGGCCGACCAGCTGTTCCCGGCGGTGCAGGAAGCCCTGCTCAGCCTCAGCAACAAGGTGGTGTTCTGCATTGCTGTGGACCGCAACGGCTATGTGCCGACGCACAACAAGAAGTACTGCAATGCGCAGCGCCCCGGTGACCTGGTGTGGAACACCGCCAACAGCCGCTACCGCCGCATCTTCAACGACCGCACCGGCCTCGCCTCGGCCCGCAACCAGCGCCCGTTCCTGCTGCAGACCTACCGCCGCGACATGGGTGGCGGCAAGTTCGTCCTGCTCAAAGAAGCCAGCGCCCCCATCGTGGTGGGCGGCCGGCATTGGGGTGGTTTGAGGCTGGCGTTCAGCTTCTGAAGCAAGCCCTGCGGCGCCGGTTAAACCAGGCGCTGGAGATTGACCTTGAAGGTGGAAAAATCAACCGGTGCCGAGGTGTGCTGATGGATGATTTTCCAGCCCGGGCCGACCGGTTTCAGCACCAGGCTGAGCCGGTTGTTCATAGAACGAAGCTTTTCGCCTTCCGCTGACACGGCGGTGTAAGTCAGGAAGGCATGGGCCGCCGCCAAGGTCGGCGTGGCGTTGATCTGAAGCGCGTCAACATCGACCACCACTTTTTCGCTGCCCAGCGAGCCGAACCAGCCCGTCGCCATCGCGCGCCAAGCGTCAATGCCCTGGTGCGACCATTGGCCCCACATGTCGAACACCTGCACGTCGGTGTCGTACAGCGCGACGAAGGCCTCGACATCTTTGGCGTAGACGGCGGCTTGGTAGGCGGCGAGGACGGCGGCGATGTCATCGGTGAGCTCGGTCATGGCGTCTCCAGGTTCAAGGGCCGACGCTGCAACGTTCGGTCTTGTAAAAATAGAAACCACCGAACGAGATGAAGCTCATCGGCGCGGCGTTGACCAAGAATTCAAGTTCTCGTCGTCCGGCGTCAAAGTGCAGCAGCGATGCGGGCCGCAGCTTCAGTGCTTGGTTGGCTGATGCGGTGGGAAAGGGCGCGCTGCCGCCCAAGCTCAGGACGAGGTGATCAGGCTTGCTGCCAGTGCGCCAGGTGCCGGGGTTGAAGAACTTGAACCCACCACGGAATTGCACGCTGCCATCGGCCTGCATCACCATGCACATGGCCGGAAATTCTGAGGCCGGGTATTCCCAGACTTGAACCACCTTGGCGTCTGCTGCGGCGGACGGCGCACTGGGCCGGACACCATGCGTGCCGCAGGCGGCGAGGGCCAGCGAGCTGCAGCTCAGCCAGGCGAGTCGGCGCATCGATGTCACGGTGCCACGCAGGCCTTGTTCTTGCCGGTGTGCTTGGCCTCGTACAGCGCCACATCGGCCCGGTCCAGCGCCAGCTCCAGCGTTTCGCCCTTGCGGTACAGGGTGACCCCGGCCGAGAAGGTGACGAAGACATCATTGCCGTCATGCACGAACAGGCTCTTGGACAGGCCCCGTTGCAGCCGCTGCAAGACCTGCTGCGCCTCGTCGATGGGCGTGCCCGGCAGCATCAGCACGAACTCTTCGCCGCCGTAACGGGCCACCAAGTCACCGGGGCGCAGCATCTGGTTGACGGTGGCGGCCAGGGCGACCAGGGCGGTGTCGCCAGCGGCATGGCCCAGAGAGTCGTTGAGGCGCTTGAAGTTATCGATGTCCAGCAGGGCCAGCGCGATCGGCGCGGCGTCATTGGACATTGAGCGCTCCTGCTTGGCCTGCTCGGTGGCAAATGCCGCGATCAGACCGCGACGGTTGGCGATCTGGGTCAGCTGGTCGGTCTGCACTTCGTTGCTGAGGCGGCGCAACTCGTCTTCCAGCGCATCGACCTTCTTGCTCAGCGTGCTGGCGCGGTCGTGTTCTGAGCTCAGGCGCGCTTGCGTCTGGTTCACCAGGGCCTGAACGCTGCGGCTTTCCTCGACCATTTCGCGCACGGTGCCGGCCAGGCTTTCCAGGCTGTCGGCCTGCTCAATCGCCTCGGCATAACGGCTGACGCTGTTTTGGAACCGGTCGGTGTGTTCGCCCAGGGCGCCCAGCTCGGAAAGCATTCGCTGGATCAGCGATTTGAGGGCGTCGCGGGCGCGGCTGCGCTCATCTCGCAGCGCGCGTTGGCGTTCGCGCGTGCCGCCCAGCATCTCGCTGACCGAGCGCACGCCGCGTCCGCTGAAGCCGAGTTCAAGGGTGTTGTTCATCGCCTCGCACTGGCCCTTGGCCCAGGAATCGTCTTCGGCCAGATCGACCAGGCTGGCGCCCAACTCGCGGCACAGCTGACCCATCTCGCCAAACAGGTGTTGGCGGTGGTCGAGCATTTGACGGGCGCGGCGGCACAGTTCGGCCATCTGCGCAGCGCGGGCCTCGGTGGCGCCGGAGGCGAGCAGTTCGGCCTGCGCGGCATCGAGCTCGGCGATCAGATCGTCGGCATGGCCTTCGGGCGAAGCAAGCGCATATTGGACGGTGGAATGCAGTGGCGCTTCGACACTGGGCCAAGCGGTCGCGGCGGTTGGCATTGACTGAATACCAGGCAGCGTGGCGGTCTGGGTGGCACCGTCCTCGTCTTCCTCAAAGCGGCTGGGAGCAAAGTCATCGTCCAAAAAGAACTGGCTGGGCGTGCCGCCGACGTCTTCGTTGTCGGCCGTGGCAATGCTGGCGTCAGCCACATCGCTGTCCCAACTGGCCACCAGTTGGCGCAAGCGCTTGACCAGGCGCTGGATGTCGCTGCGATTGCCGTCGAGCACGCGCTGCACGCCGTCTTTCTTGCGCGCCACCGTCCATTGGCGGCCGCCACGCTCCAGGCCGCGCAGCAAACGTTCGATCACCTGGGCCAGCGCATCGGCCTGCGCGCCGGGGCCGTCGGCCCCTTGTTGCAGGCGCTCAACTTGGCGCAGTGCGTCGTCCCAGCGGGCTTCGCGCACGCTCACCTGCACGTCGAGGCGCACCTGGCTGTTCGGCACGCCCAGCGTCAACAGCTTGGCAAGCAGGGCCTGGGCTCGCTCGGGCAGGGCAGCGGCGTTGACGGTCGCGTTGGCCGCCGCAGCCTTGGCAGCAGGGCTTTCAATGCCGGTTTCCATCGCATACGCACGGGCGTAGTTTTCTGGCGTGGGCTCGAGTTGGGCTTGGGCCAGTCGCGAAAACGCGGCTTTGGCGATCTGGGCGGCCGGCAAGGCCGGGCGGCGCGGCTCTTGCATGGCTCGTCCTCTCGTTTTTGTTGGGGCGGAGTTGGGGCGGTGGGCGGTGGGCGTTGCGGTTAACGCAACTTGCCGCCGAACGGCCGCGTCAGGTCGGTCTCGATGAGCTTGCTGACCTCACCGATCTCACCGTTGGCTTGGGCAATCCATGGGGCTTTGCGGGGCAACACGGTTTGCGTCAACCAGAGCTCCAGTTCATCCGGCGGCAGCGCCTTCGAGAACAAAAAGCCCTGCATCTGGCTGCAGCCCAGGCGGTGCAGCACTTCCATCTGCCGCAGCGTTTCAACGCCTTCGGCAATCACGCGCAGGCCCAAGGCCCGTGCCAACGCGATGATGGCGGTGATGACGGCCGAGCTTTGCGGCGTGATGCCCAAGTCGCGCACAAACGTACGGTCGATCTTGACCTCGGAAATCGGCAGCGTGGTCAGGTAGGCCAGCGATGAGTAACCGGTGCCGAAGTCGTCGATGGACAGCTCGACCCCGACTTCGTTGAGCCGGTGCAAGGACGGAATCACGTTCTGCAGATCCTTCATCAGGTTGCTTTCGGTGATCTCCAGCTGGATCGCGCGATGCGGCACGCCGTAGGCACTGACGCATTGATGGATGTGCTCGACCAGATCGGATCGTTCGAACATCCGGCTCGGCAGGTTGACCGCGATCGAGTCTGAAAACCCGAAGCTCAGCTGCCAGACCTTGGCTTGCCGTGCGGCTTCTTTCAACAGCCATTCCGACAGCGGCACGATCAGCCCGGTTTCTTCAGCCAGCGGAATGAAATCGCCGGGCGGTACGAGCTTGTCGCCCCGCTGCCAGCGCATCAGCGCTTCCACGCCGACCATCTTGGCGCCCCGCACATCGACCTTGGGCTGGTAGTGAAGAACGATTTCGTTGCGCTCGAGTGCCTTGTGCAGCGCGCTTTCCAGCTCGAGTTTTTCGCGGCCGCGACCGGCCAGCATCGGCGTGTAGAGCGCTGCGGCATTGCGGCCCTGTGCCTTGACGGCGTACATCGCGACGTCAGAGTTGCGCAGCAAATCGGCCATGGTCAGGCCGTCGCGCGGGTAGATGGCGATGCCGACACTGGCGGTGACGAAACATTCCTGGCCGCCAATGAAGATGGGCTCGCGCATCGCTTCGAGCACCCGGTCAGCCACGCGCTCGGCGTCACGTTCGTCCGTCACCTCGGGCAGCAGGGCGACGAATTCATCACCGCCCAGACGGCCGACGGCTTCGAGCGAGCGGTGGGTGCGGCCGCCGACGGCCTCCAACATGCCTTCGGTGACTTGATCGGAATGGCGCACGCAAGCGCGCAAGCGGCGGCCGACCTCGATCAGCAGCTCGTCACCGGCGGCGTGGCCCAGGGTGTCGTTGATGATCTTGAAGCGGTCCAGGTCGATCAACAGCAGGCCCACTTCGTGGTTGCCGCGCCGCGCTTGTTCAATCGCCCGCTCGACACGCCAGATCAGCTGGCGGCGGTTGGGCAGGCCGGTGAGGGCATCAAAGTGGGCCAACTGGCGGATGCGGTCTTCGGCCTGGCGGCGGTCGGTCACGTCTTGCATCACGCCGGTGTAGCCGCAGGCGCTGCCATGCTCGTTGAACTCGGGCTCGGCCTCGATGTGAACAACGCGCTGACGGCCATCCAGCAGGGTGACGGGCAGGTCGGTCACCAGCACCGAGTTATGGGCAATCACGTCGCGCAGCAGGCGCAGGAAAGCGCCGCGCTCGTCGGGCGGCACCAAGTGCATCACGCCGATGAAATCAAGGCCTTCATGCGGGCCGCGACCAAACACACGCAGCGCCTCGGCCGCCAGGGTGAAGCCGCCCAAACCGCCTGTGCTTCCGGTCCCGGCGCGATGCCACTCAAAACTGCCCATCCGCGCCAGGTCTTGGGCGCGTGCCAGTTTGGCCTTGCTGCGCTCCAACTCGATGCGTGTGCGAGAGCTGCGCAGCAGATAGCGCAGCCGCCCTGCCAGCAGGCTCCACTGGGTTGATTTGACAAAAAAGTCGGTGGCGCCGACCTGGTAGGCGCGGGTGATGGAAGCGTCGTCGTCCAAGCCGGTCAGCATCAGCACCGGGGTTGATTCAAAGCCGGGCATCTCGCGCAGCCGGGCGCAGGTCTCGAAGCCGTCCAGCTCGGGCATCATCGCGTCGAGCACCACGATGTCGGGGGCGCGCTCGGCCATCAGCTCCAGGCCTTCAGCGCCGCTGCGTGCTTCGGTGATCTCGAAGCCGCGCTCGCGCAGGGCAATGGCGGTCAGCAGCAGGTTGACCTCGTCATCGTCCACGAGCAGCACTTTGGGCTGCTCGGGCGGTTCTTCATCTAGCAGGGGGCCGACGGTATTCATGGGGTGTGAACGCCCTTATTTACTCAAGTCAGTCATTCAACTTGGTCATTCAATAAAGCAGCCAGGGCAACGCGCACCTTGGCAATGTCGTCCAGCATAGCGTCGAGCAAGACATCCAGACCGTCAATCTGACCCGCCATTGGGCCGTCGTTCTGCCCTTTACGGACGAGAGTTTCGATTTCCGCACAGCGCTGCGCCAGCGTCAGTGCGCCGATGCTGGCCGATGAGGATTTGAGCGTGTGGCTGACATGCCGCACAACTGCCAAATCCAGCGTGGGGCGGCGTGCCGCAGCCAAGTCGGGCAGCAGCCGGTCGAGCGACTTGCGGTAGGCAATGACGACGCGTTCGATCAGCTTGTTGGCCCCACTCGGATCAAGTTCGCGCAGGCGCGCCAGAGCTTGAGCGTCGAGCAGGTCGGGGTCGGGCAGGGAGGAGGACATGGTGATGGGCTCAACCAACGCAGCGGGCAGATGAAGTGGCGAATGATCAGCCAAAAGCTGTAGCAGCGTTGCGCGCAGCTGACTTTGTCTGAGGGGTTTGGGCAGATAGGCATCAAAGCCGTGGTGGAGCAGGCGATTCTCGTCGCCACTGAGCGCATTGGCCGTGGCGGCCACCACCGGCGTATCGGCGGGGCTGGGCCAGTGGCTGGCGCTGCGGCGGAACTCACGCAACGCCTGCATGCCGTCCATACCCGGCATGTGGATGTCCATCAGCACCAGATCAAAACGTTGTTCGCTCAGTGCGGCGAGGCCGCTGGTGCCGTCGCGCGCCAGGTGCACCCGACAGCCCAATTGGCCGAGCATCTGCGCGATGACTTCTTGGTTCACGGGGTTGTCTTCCACCACCAGAATATAGCGGCCCTGTAAGGCCGTGGCGGCCGTGGCGGCGGGGTCGTTGGGCGTGTTGGGCGTGTTGGCAGGGGCAGTCGCATCGGCCGGCAATGCCACCCGCACAGCAAAACAAAAGACGGACCCCGTGCCCGCCGCCGACTGCACGGCCAGGCGACCGCCCATCAGCCTCAGTTGTTGTTGTGCCAGGGCCAGGCCCAAACCGGCCCCACTGTGGCGGCGCGCCAGACTGGCATTGGCTTGGGTGAAGGCGGTGCTCAGATGGGGCAGGTCAGCCGGGTTGATGCCGATGCCGGTGTCGCTGATCTCGGCGTGCAGCCAGAGTTGGCCTTCGGCATCAGCGCGGCAAGCAAGTCCCAGCTGCGCCCCGCCTTGGTCAGTGAACTTCAGGGCGTTGTCGAGCAGGCGATCCAGCACCTGGGCGATGCGCTGGGCGTCGCCCAGCAAGACGGCAGGCAGCGGCTCACGGCGGTCCAGCTTGAGACTCAGGCCCTTGGCCGCCGCATGTTCATGCTGACGTTCCAGCGCCTGGCTGGCCAGTTCAAGCGGGGCAAATGGCACCGACTCAAGCGGCAGAGCGCTGGCGTCAGCCTGCGCAAAGTCCAGCACATCGTCCATCAATCGCAGCAGGTCTTCGGCGCAACGCTGGGCCAGTTCGGCGTGGCGGCGCTGGTCTTCGTGCAGGCCGCTGCGCAGCAGCAGCTCGGTCATGCCGAGGATGCCGTTCATCGGCGTGCGGATTTCGTGGCTCATATTGGCCATGAACTCGCTCTTGGCGCGGCTGGCAGCCTCGGCCTTGTCGCGCGCGATTTGCAGTTCCTGCTGCTGCTCCTGGCTTTCAGTCACGTCGGCCAGGATGGCGTAGACCAAGGGTTGGCCGTCCTGGATGCGCAGCCGCGTGCGCAGGCGCAGCCAACGCAGGCCCTTGATCGGGTGCAGGGTGCGCAGCAGCAGATCGACATTGCGAGCGGCGGGCTGGCTGCCCAACGCGCTGTCATAGCGGGCTTGGTCTAGCGGATGGATGCGGTCCCGAAAACGCGCAGGACCACGGCGTAGCTCCATCGGCGAGAGGCCCAGCATGTCGAGCAGCAGGGGCGAGCTGAAATGCAGGCGGCTCCATGTCGGGTTGGTGACGAACAGGCATTCGCTGACCGCCTCGGTCACTTCGCGAAAGCGCATGTCGCTTTCTTGCAGTGCGCGTTCCAACTGCCGCTCGGCGCTGGCGTCTTGCAGCGTCACCAGGCCTAACAGGCCCAACAGGCCTGTCGAGGCCATGGCGCTGTGATTGCCGGTGCTGTTGCCAAAGTGGCTGGACGGCACCAGGCTCATTTGAATTTTTAGCCAACGTTGGCCATGGCGTGTGGCCAGGCCCAGTGTCTGGCGGGCGGTGTTGTGGCTGCCTTGCAGCGCTTGCCAGCGGGCAGCCGTGCAGGTGGCTGCGAGCTCGGCCGGCAGGCAAAGGCTTGCAGGCCCGTTGAACGCCACATCAACGGGCAAGCCCAGCAGGCGCCGGGCCTGGCCGTTGATGTGGCGGACGACGCCGCGCCGCGGGTCCATCAAGATCATGCCCAGCGGAAACACGTCATCCGTCCACAGTGCTGCGCTCAGCGCCGCATCCGGTACCAAGTTTGGTAGCCAGTTCGGTACTGCATCGGGCGTCAGCCGAGCCGGACCCTCCAAGGTGTCAGGCGGACTCATGCTCGGGCAGGAATTGGAAAGCGGCAGTCATCAAGCGACATGGCGTTGGGACAGGCATCTGGGGGTCTGCCTGGCTTATCGGCATTCAGGCGCAGCACTTGAGCCGCTGCCTACAATGCGCGCCATGAACAGCCTCACTGAAGCACGCAGCACTGGCCTGGACCGCTGGCCCCGCCGCCGTGCTGCCTTGCTGCTCTCGGTTCTGGTGGTCTTGTTCGGCGGCTTGGCCCTGGGTTTGGTGGCGATGATGTTGCTGCAGCAAGGCGGCGTCGGTTTTGGCCTCGCGGCCATGGTGCTGACCGCCCTGAGCACGGCCGTCGTGCTGCTGCTGGTGGCCGGCCTGGGCTGGCATGTGGGGGTGCGGCTGACCCGGCAGCGCCTGGGTGAGGCGCTGCGTGAGGCGCGTCTGCACGCCCACACCTTGGCGCAGTTGCAGCCTGATTGGCAATGGGCCACCGATGCCGATCACCATCTGGTGCGCTGGCAGGCACCCCAGGGTGCACCCGCCTCGGCCTGGGTGGGGTCCAGCGCCACGGCCACCGTCACTGTCACGCTTTGGCAGCGCTTTGGTTTTGGGGCTGAAGAGGGGGGCGAGTTGGGTCTTCAAGAGTGCCTGAGCCGCCATGCCGACTTTGGCGATCTGAGGGTCACAGCGCGGGACGCGTCGGCCAAATGCTGGCGGCTGCGCGGCGTGGCCTGCTGGGATTCGACCGGCCATTTCGCCGGCTACCAGGGCACGGCCCAGCCGGTGCTGATGGCTGCATCGCCAGTGACACAAATTGCCCAGCCAAGGGCAGTGCCCAGCTTTGAATGGCTCGATGGCTGGCCCGGCCCGGCTTGGCTGTTGACCGAACCGGATGGCAGCGCACCGCTCACCGTGGTGGCGGTCAACCCGGCTGCCGCTGCAGCGGCTGTGCTTCGCACCGGCGACCTTTGGAGCGAGGCTGCTGCCGCACAGGCAGACTGCCGCCTTTGCCTGCGGCCTTTCGGTGCAGCCGATTCGCGGCAAATTTTGGCGGTGGCCGTGCCGGTCCTTGAAGCTGCGGCTGACCCGCTGGTTGCCGCGCACGAGCATGCCTCGTTCAGCTACACCGTCTCGCACGATTTGCGTGCGCCACTGCGCGTGGTGGAGGGCTTTGCCCGCATCCTCAAAGAAGACTACGGCCGTCTGCTCGACCGCATTGGCAATGACCACCTTGACCGTGTGATGGGCGCGGCGGCTCGCATGAACAGCATGATCGACGCGCTGCTGTCGCTGTCGCAGTTGTCCACCCAGCCACTGGCACGCCAGCCAGTCAACCTGTCGCAGTTGGCAGGATTTGTGGTGGAAGAGTTGCGCCGCAGCGCGCCCGAGCGGGCGGTGGAGATCTACATCCAGCCTGCCTTGCAAGCCCAGGGCGACCCGACTCTGCTGCGCATGGTGCTGGAGAATTTACTGGGCAATGCTTGGAAGTACAGCGGCAAAGTCGCCGCCGCCCAGGTCCGCTTCGAAGCCCGTCAAGAGGAAGGCCAGTGGGTCTACTGCATCAGCGACAACGGCGCGGGCTTTGACATGCGCTTTGCCGACCGCTTGTTTGGCGTCTTCCAGCGCCTGCACAGTGCCAGTGACTTTCAGGGCACCGGCGTCGGGCTGGCCTCGGTGCGGCGCATCGTGCGGCGACACGGCGGCGATGTCTGGGCCGAGTCGGAAGTCGGCGCAGGCGCGCGCTTTTATTTCACGCTGGCCAACAGCTCCACCGCCTCGACCAAGCGCAGCGCCTGATCGACCAGGCTGCGGCCTTCGGCGTCGGCCAGTTTTTGCAGGCGGCTGTGGCCTTCGGCGCGTGTCAGCGAATAGCGGTGCATCAACACGCCCACGGCAATGGCCGGCAAGTGCGCCCACTCGGGCTGTGCAATCGGTTGCGCCGCCGCCGTTGTTGCGGCTGTTCGAGCCGCCGTGGCGCGGTTTGCAAAGGCTGCCTCCACGGCGGGCACGATCTGGTGGATATCCAGCGGCTTGATGAGATACGCCACCGCGCCCAGCGACTTGACCTTGGCCACCGTCGCTTCATCCGCAAACGCGGACAAGAACATGAAAGGGATTTGCAGGTATTCGCGCAGATAGGCGGCGACATCAAAGCCGCTCAATCCCTCCATGCGGATGTCCAGCAGGGCCAGTTCGGGCCGGTGTTCACGCGCCAACAAAATCGCGTCGTCGCCGTTGTCGGCATCGATGACCTCGAAGCCGGCCTGCGCCAAACCAAAGGTCAGCGTGGCCAGCACCAGCCGGTCGTCATCGACGACCAAAATCTTGCCCTTGCTTGCGCTCACCGGCGAATCTCCCTAGGCTTCATTGCGGTGGATTGTCGCCGACTCATCGCTGCGACGGTCCCCCTCAAGCGAGTAGGTTGATGCTGGGTGGCAGCAGTTCGACCCTGCACACCACGTTGGGGCCCAGTTGATCCAGGCTCAAGCGGGCGCTGCGGCGAGGCAGCAGGGCGCGTACCAGGCCCAGGCCCGACACCCCACCCGGCACATTGGACAGCGCAAAATTTGGCGGTAATTGGCCGGGGTTGATGATTTCTACCGCCACCTGGTCACGGCCGCAGATCAAGTTGCATTGGACGGTGCTTCCCAGGCTGTGTTTGACGGCGTTGCTGAGCAGCTCGTTGAGGGTCAGCGCAATCGGAATTGACTCCGATTCCGGCAGGGTCCATTGGTCGACCTGCTCGGCCGTGGCGCCCTCGACCGCTGCCGTGATCTTGCGGCCCGACATGCGCTGCACCGAGCCGATGATGGCGTCCACCACCCGCTTCATGCGCAGCGGCCCGCTGGCACCGACCTGCAGGCCGTAAACCTGCGCAATCGCCTGCACCTGCCCGACGGCTTCGTTGATGACGGTAGCCACCTCGGGCCGCCGCGCGGCAATTTGTTGCAGCAGGCCGGCCACGCCCTGCAAGTTGTTCTTGATGCGGTGATGCACTTCGCGCACCAGCAGTTCGCGCTGCGAGATGGCGGCTTGCAAGCGGGCCTCTTCGGCCGCGCGTTGTTCCGTCACGTCACTGGCCACCAACAGCAATTGTTCGGGTGCGCTGGCCGCCGCGCCCGTGCCTTCACCGCTGCCGGCCAGGTGCAGAAAGCGGGCGTCCCAGACCCGCATTTGATCGCCCTCGCCGAGCCGGTATTCGTGCTGCGTGACCGCGCTGGAAAGCAGTGCTGCCTGCATGTCCTTGCGCACCCGCGCGCCCTGTTCGGGGCCGAATTGTTCTTCGGGCAGCGCGCCCAGCAAGGCGGCCTCGCTGCGCCCCGCGATCAGGGCGGCCGCCTGGTTGATTTGCTCCACCGCCAGGGTCTTGGCGTCGTGCAGGCTGATGGCCAGCGGTGCGGCTTCGATGATGCGGGCCAGCGAGGCCTGCGCCTGCTGGGTTTGGGCCTCGGCCTGGCGGCGGCGTTCGATGTCCAGCAGCGCGTAGGTGAGCTGGCGGCCACTGGCCTCCACCCCGGTCACCACTGTGTTGCCCACCACCCAGAACTCACGGCCATCGCGGGCCTTCAAGCGGCATTCGAAGGTCTCGGTCTGGCCTTCATTGAGGTCGTTCAAGTAATGCGTCTGGCGGAACGGGTGCAGTGGTTCGGGCGTGGCGACGATGCTCATCGGCTGGCCGACAAACTCGCTCAGGTCGCCGCCGAACATCCGCCGCGCCGACCGGTTCATCCACTCGATGCCGGCCCGGCCCACGGTGACGATGCCCACCAGCACCGAGTCCAGCACGGCCCGCTCGCGCTCGGTTTGCAGCATCAGCGACTGTTGGGCGCGCCAGCGGTCATCCACATTCACATAGGTGGCGATCAGGCCTTCGTCGGGCGCACCGGGGCGCATCACCCGCGCGCTGACCTGCATCCACAGCGACGTGCCATCCCGGCAACGGACCCGACGTTCGCCGCGCCACAGCCCTTGGCGTTGCAGAGCTTGCTGCATTTCGCGGCTCTGGTGTTCAAAGTCCGCCGCACTGTCAAACAAGGACTCGGGCGGCAGGCTTTCCAGTTCGTGGATGCGGTAGCCGGTCAGGGCGGCCAGCGCCTCATTGGCGCGGGTGATGCGGCCGTTGCGCAAGATGGCGATGCCGACGTCGGACAAGCTGAACATCAGGTCGCGGTCTTGCACCAGGGCTTCCAGTTCGGCCTGTTGGGACTTCAGGCGGGTGATGTCGCTGATGACGGCGATGGACTCGACGGCGGCCCCCTCCTGGGGGCTATCGGGCTTGGCCACGCCGCGCAGGCTCAGCGACAACCAGCGCGGCGGGGAGTTGGCGGTCAGCTCAGCGCCGATTTGCAAGAACTCGGCCTCGAAATGGCGATGCTCGCTCAGCTCGGGCAGTGCCTCGGCCACGCGCGCGGCCAGGTCGGGCAGGGCGGTGAACAAGTCCGTCACCGGTGTGCCCGCCGGCGCATCTGCGCCCAGCCCCAGCATTTGCTCGAAGCGGGTGTTGCAGTGCACCAGCTTGTCGCCGCTCAGATAGGCCAGGCCCAGGCTCGCGCCGTCCATGATGGTGGTCAGCTCGTGCAGCAATTGCTCGCTGCGCCGTTCGGCCTGGCGTTGCGCAGTGACGTCCAGGGTGACAACCGAGGTTGTGCGCTGGCCCGAGGCCAGCTTGCCCGGCTCGACCCGCGTCAACAGCCAGCGGCGACCCAGGTCAGGATGGCGCACCGCGTAGCGCACTTCCACCCGGTCGCCGGTGCGCAGCGCCCGCTGCAGGCGCTCAAATTCGGGCAGGGAGGCCGGCTCGACGATGTCGCGGTTGACGCCCTGCAGCCCGCCGCCCTGGGCGCTGCCCACCTTGTTACCGCCGCTGCTCGACGCCCGCGGGTGCAGCCAGCCGGCGTCTTGCTGAAATGTCGCCAGCCCGACGCTGGCGGTGTCCATCAAGGCATCAAGCTGCTGGTGGGCCAGATCCCGCTCTTGTTCGGCGCTGCGATCCTCCAGCACGGCCATGAAGCGATGTGGTGGCGTGCTCGAAAGGCTGCCGGTTTGCAACAACGGTTGCAGCCGGCCCAGCATCCAGCGGGTGCGGCCGCTGGGGTCGAGCAGGCTGGCCTGGGTGTTGATCGTGGCTCCGCCTTGCAGCAAGGCCTGGGCCAACTGGCCGTTGCTCCAGGCCAGCAGTTGTTGGAGGGCCGGCTCAGCCTCATGCAAGGTGGCAGGCAGTTGCAGACTCAGGGTGCCAAACGCTTCATTGCTCTTGAGCACCAAGCCCTTGTCGTCAAACAAGACCATCGCCAGCGGGCTCAGCGCGAACCACTGTGCCAGCTCGGCCTGCGCACGCTCGGCCTGCTCGCGAGCGGCCAACTCAGCCGTGCAGTCCTGCAGCAGGCTGAGCGTGAGCAGCGCTTGGTCGGCCTCGCTGATGCGGTGCTGGGTCGCGCGCATCCAGCGCTCGCGGCCCTCGGCGTCGATCAGGCGGAATTCGGGCGGCAGGCTGGCCGTGCGTGGGGTGCCGCGGGCTGAC
>JBBQKT010000025.1:0-19046 GCA_038327205.1 Burkholderiales bacterium
CACCCAGTGATTCGCCAGCAGCAGCACATGCACCGCGGCCAAGACGCCCGCCAGCGCTGCCACGTAGCGCCTTTGGCCCGCCTCACCGTGAAGATATCTTGCGGAAAAGCCGCCGATGACCGTGCCCAGCAACTGCACCAGCACGGCAACGAACAGTCCGAACGGCGTTGGCTGCAGCGCAGCAGGCAGTTGGACGCCGCTTGGATCCACCCCAGCCGTGATCACGGTACCGAGCAGCGCAAGGCCGGACAAGGCCAGAAAGGCACGCCAAATCCCGTCGACGGAGACCCTGTGCAGTTGCGGCAGCAGCAGCGCCGCCAGCATCAAGGCCGCAGGCGCCAGGGCACAGGCCGTGAACAGAACATGGGGGATAGCCATCGCAAACACCTCTTCAGAAATTCCTGGCGGATCATGCTTGCGGGTATTTGTTCTGTAAATTACATTGATTAGATACAAATAATCTTAAAAACAGAACGATGAAGCTGGAGCAGCTCAACTTTCACCACCTGTTCTACTTCTGGCGCGTCGCCAAACTGGGGCACCTGACCCGTGCGGCAGAAGAGCTGCACACCTCGCAATCGGCGGTATCGGCCCAGATCCGGCAACTGGAAGACCGCCTTGGTGAGGACCTGTTCGCCCGCGAGGGGCGCCGCCTGGTGCTGACGGACACCGGACAGCTGGTGCTGGCCTATGCGGAAAACATCTTTGGCCTCGGTCAGGAGATGCTGGGCCGACTGCAGGGCCGGACTGCTGGCATCACGCGACTGCGCGTCGGCAGCGTGGCCACCCTGTCGCGCAACTACCAGGAGAACTGGATTCGCCCCATACTGGCTGACCCCTCGGTGGTGCTGACCCTGGAATCGGGACTGCTGGAGGGGCTGATCGCCCGGCTGGTTCAGCACCAACTCGATGTGGTGCTGGCCAATGAAACCGTCCCGACCGATCCGGATCGCCCCTTGCACTGCCGATTCTTGGGCAGTCAGTCCATCTCGGTGGTCGGTCCTGCCGCCCGTTGGACCTCGCAAAGCCTGCGCATCCCCGACGATCTGGACGGCATCGACATCGCCGTGCCCGGCCCACGGCACGCCTTGCGTGCGCAGTTCGATGCGCTCTGCGCCTCCGCCGGCGTGACCCCGCGGCTGCGTGCGGAGGTGGACGACATGGCCATGCTGCGCCTGATCGCGCGCGACAGCGGCTGGTTGACGGTCTTGCCCGAGGTGGTGGTGCAAGACGAGCTGCGAGCGGGGGTCTTGGTCACCGTGGGTCATTCGACCGCATTGCAAGAGCGCTTTTACGCCATCACCACCCCGCACCGGCACCGCATCGAGATGCTGGAGCACCTGATGGCGCGGTCACCCGACGACTCGATGCCGCAACAGCCGGCGGGCGGCAAGCTTGGCTGAGACCGGCAAATAAGACTTCGTCCCACAATCCCGCATCCAAGGAGTTCGACCATGTTCAGACCTGCTGCGTTGTTGCCCCTGTACTCACCCGCTTGTTTATCCCTCAGCTTGGCTCAATGTTTGACGCTCTGCCTGGCCATGCTGCTTGGCTCGGCGGTTCCTGCGGCGAACGCCCAGGGCAGCCGCTACACCAGCGCCCCCGCCAGTGCCGACGGCATCGGCAAACGCTATATGGGCCGCGAAGTCGCGGCGGTCATGGGCTGGCAGGGCGCGGCGTGGCTCGAGCGTGAAGAGCGCCAACGCGAAGAACGCACCGATCTGTTGCTGACCGCGCTGGCGCTGAAGCCCGGCATGGTGGTGGCCGACATCGGCGCCGGCACCGGCTATCTGTCGCGCCGCATGGCCACGGCGGTGGGCGGCAGCGGCAAAGTCTTGGCGGTGGACGTGCAGCCCGAAATGATCCAGATGCTCAAGCAACTGGCCCAGCAAGCGCAGCTGAGCCAGATCGTGCCGGTGCAATGCAGCGAAACCGATGTGGGCCTGCCGCCGGCCTCGGTGGACCTGGCCATCATGGTGGACGTTTATCACGAGCTGGCCTACCCGTTTGAGGTGCTGGCCAGCATCACCCGCGCCCTGAAGCCCGGCGGCCGGGTGGTGTTTGTCGAGTACCGAGCCGAAGATGCGCGCGTGCCGATCAAGGCACTGCACAAGATGAGCCAGTCGCAAGTAAAGCGCGAGGCGGCCGTCCACCCACTGGTGTGGGAACGCACCGTGGACACGCTGCCGTGGCAGCACATGGTGGTGTTTCGCAAGGCGGACCTGCCGTGAACGCTGGTGGGCGGGCGCTGCACAAGGGCAGCAAGGTTGTGGGTCGAGGTGAGCGCTTCTGGACTTATGACACCCGCTGGCTGCAGCGTTCTAGCCCCAAGCTAGACGCCTGCGGGATAGTCGGCTATGCGGGACTACCGGTCCCTTGATCAGCAAGCACGACAGCCGGCAATCGAACCGCTCCGGTCATCCGCCCGGCCTGATTGGTCGCCGTAAACCGTTCGCTCGGTCCGACGAGCAGCGGAATTCAAGTGACGACCCGTTGGAGTCGATCGCGAGAAGCTGGAGCAGACGCCTGCTGCTGCGCCGTTTGCCAGAAAACTGTATCTCGAAGTCCGTCATCGGGGAGGACAGCTTTAGGCAGTACGTTCCCGCAACCTTTCGATCAAGCACCTCGCTTGATGCGCACATGCGTACGTCCACCTTCGATCGATGGCTCCCGCTGCCACTTGGCAGGATCGTCAAGGTCATCCAGCAGTTGTTGGGCCACGCTGAGCCTGGCCAGCGCTAGGTTGGCGCAGATCAATACGCCGCCTGTCACCAAGCGCGCTGTGATTTGGCCCATGACTGCCGGATCCGGCGCAAAGCCATCAAAGAACGCGAGGTCGTACCGATCCTCCCGCACAGTAAGCACATCTTCGAAGCGTCCGTGATGAACCGCAATTCGGGCGGAAAGCCCGACCCGTTCGATCTGGCTGCGGGCCAACGCAACGTGCTCGGCGTCGGCTTCAATGGTGTCCACCTGCGCTGAGGCGCTGCCATCGGCGAGACAGCAAGCGGTGTAGCCGAGTGCCGTGCCGAGCTCGAGAATGCGCGTTGGCTTCCACCTGGCAGCCAGTTGTCGAAGTGCCGGGCCGTCTTCGAAGGTGTAAGCGTCGCAGCCGTGGAGGGCACGGTGGGCGCGAGTCGCGGCTTGAATCGCCGCGTAGGGGTCGGCGTTCACTGCATAAAACCGCGCCATGGGTTTTCCTCCACAAATGGTTGGGGTCAAAACACTGCGGCGGCAACGAAGGACAGCAGGACAGAAGGTCAAGCTGTGCCGGGAGGCAGACACGCCGCCAACGCATCCGAAAGTGTCGTGCTGCCACGCCGGGTCTCGTGGTTGGATTCGAACACCACCGTGCCGTCGTTGAACCCATGGAACATCTCGCAGAAGGCGCGGGCGGTGATTTCGGGAAATCCCTGGCCTCGGAACACATCAGCCCAACCCACCTCGTCGGCGGCCACGGTGGTGACGTGTTTGTTCAGCAACTTGCCAAACGCTCGACCTGCATCCTGCGGTGAATAGTCTTGCGGACCGTGCAGTTCGATCAGCCGATGGGCGTCTGCGGGCTCCAGCAGCAACTGCGCAGCGGTTGTGCCGATGTCGCGGGCAGCCACCGTCGGAAATGGCCGGTCCGGCGGCAAAAACATCGTGGGCAAGACGCCTTGTGTCAGCACGGGTTGCAGTGACCAAGCCCAGTTTTCCATGAAGTTGGCGGCGCGCAGAACCGTCAGCCTGCTCTTCATTCCAATCAGCTTTTGTTCGAAATCCCAGGTGGTGCCGATGTTGCCCGTGCCCGCAGGCTGGTGCGCGCCCACCGACGACAGTGCGACGACATGTGGAACGGCGGCGTGAGTGGCCGCAGCGACAAGGCTTTGGTGAACCCGACTTGCTTCGATGAACATATCGCTCGCCATGTAGTTCGGCGGGTTCATCAGGTAGGCACCTGCGACGCCGTCGAAGGCTTGGGCCAGACGGGCCGTGTCCGTCAGGTCAGCGACAACGATGTCAGCGCCCCGAGCACGCCAGAGCGCTGCCCTGGCGTCGTCGCTGCGAACGATGAGGCGTATTGAAACGCCAGCGGCCAGCAGATGACTTGCGACTGCAGAACCGGTCTGGCCCATGGCTCCAGTGATGGCATACATAGATGTCTTTCCCGAGTGAATCGCGTGATGCCTTGACGAGAAGGGCGACGCGGCTTCGTTGATGGATCCGCTTAATTCACTTGCGCTTCAACTGGCGGAAGCGGAAGCGGAAAAGGCAACGGAAGCGGCAGCGGCAGCGGCAGCGATCGTCGCCAACAGACTGGCGCTGAGCAATGTTGATCGCCATGTGCATCAGGCCTCGCTCAGTGCAGCTTTAGACGGACTGGAAAAAGCGCGCGAGCTGCGGCACCACTTGGTCGATCGTCACAGGGTCCTCGTAGAACTGCATCTGGTTCTGGTCGCTCAACCAGACCAGTTCTTTCTTGCTTGCTGGAATTTGCTCGAACAACTTGCGCGGAATGACAGGGCCGCTGGCCGCACGGTTGGCGTGAACCATGAGGGTCGGCGTGTGGAGTCGCTGCATCACGGCGTCCACCTGGTGCCCCCAGATGTCGGTTTCGCTCATCGCCAGGATGCGGTTCTCCCACAAACCATGGAAGTTCCAGAAGGGGCCTCGATAGGCCCACCGCTCATAAAACTCGCGGATCACGGGGGCGGTGAGCAGAGCCTGCGGATCGGTGGCGCTGACAACCGGGATGTAGCGCAATTCACCACTTTGATCGAAGGCCTCGCGAGCGGCCTTGGCACGCGCCAGCCGCTCGGCCACGTTCTCTTTGGAACCAAGATACAGGGCGGCCACCTCGGGAATCAGGTAATGACCCGCCACGAGACCCAAGGCTTTGACGCGCGCGTCCAGCGTGCAGGCTTCAATGGCCCAGTTGCTACCTTGACAGAGACCGAGGACGTGAATCTGCTGCGCATCGACATCTTCTCGTTGGATCAGATAGTCAATGCTGGCCCGCAGGTCGTCGACTTTCGCGCGGCGTGATTCCAGGCGACGCGGCTCGCCGCCGCTCTCGCCATGATGGCGGGGATCAAAGACGAGCGCGACATAGCCTTCGCGCACGAGGCGTGAGGCGTATTGCATCGGCGACTGTTCCTTGACGTAAGCGACGGGGCCGATCACCACGACGGCCGGCTTGCGACCCGGCACCTTGGGCACGAAGGCATTGCCGACGATCTCGGCGCCCTGGCTTTTGTAGGTCACCCTTTCGATGGTGTATCGCCCGGCGTCGATCCGTTGGCCACCACGCCAGGGTTGTGTCGAGAAAGGGCCGGTGCTGGTGTTCTGAAGGTGCGTGGGCGTGGTTATGGCTTGGATGTCCCGTGCGGGCCCGCCAGCGGGCTGGGTCTGGGTCTGGGTCTGGGCTTGGATAGGTGAGGGGATCATCGACACCCCTGCGGCCCCGATGGCACCGGCTGTTGTTGCGAGCATTTGACGTCGTTGCATATGGCTCCGGGGAAGCGTTGTTTGAAGTTCAAGGGGCAGATCATGTCGATGCAACGTCATCCTGGGAATGCATGCTGCAGAATGCTGAACATGCAAAAAGTGGATGCCGCGCCGTTGGCACGCGAATTCGATCTGAACCTGCTTCGTTTTCTGCGTGCGCTGTGCGACACCGCCAGCGTTTCGCGGGCGGGCGAAGCCGTCGGCATCAGCCAGCCCGCGGCCTCGCGCGCCGTAGCACGGCTGCGGTTGCGCTTTGCCGATCCCCTTCTGGTTCGCACAGCCCGCGGCTACGTGCTGACCCCTTTGGCCCAGCAACTGGCACCGATGGTGCGGAAGGCGCTGTCGACGGTGGACGCCCTCTTCGACGGCGCGGCGTTCGAGCCCGGCCCATCGAAACGCCGGTTTGCGATGGCGACCACGGACTACGGCATGTCCACCGTGCTGATCGGCGCGATGCCCGTCATTCGAGCGGCGGCGCCGCTGGTCGGCCTGCAGATCGACCCCTGGTCGGACGAGACCCTCCCAGGACTGGAGCGGGGCGAATACGACTGCGCCTTGTATGCCGATGACGCGATCCCGCCCGACTTCCACTGCCGAACGCTGTTCCAGGACGGCTATGCGCTGGTGTGTCGAGCCGGTCATCCTTTGACGCGGCAACGTGGGCTCTCGACCTTGAAACTGTTGCAAGCGGCGGCGGCCTTTGCGCAGTTCGCACCGCGCTACCCGTTTGGGCGCGGGCACGCAACGGACAACATCTATCGCACGCTCGGGTTGGAGAGTCCCCGGCTCTGCCTGGAGGCCCCGTACTTCTATGCGGGTGCCCAGGCCGTGGTACACGGGGACCTGGTTGCCGTTCTGCCCACCAAGGCTGCGCGCATCTGGGCGCAGGGTGCAGACTTCGAGGTTTTGCAGCTGCAGGATCCCAGGCTTTCTTTCGAGTACCGGCTGATCTGGCACGAACGAGTGCACCGGGATGCCGGTGTCATCTGGCTGCGCGACCTCATCGTCAGAAGCGCGGGAGAGCGCCTCTCCGCAGCCTGACCACGCTCATTTGGAGCGGCCGATGGGCAAGCTCCCCGCCGCAGCCGCCAAATTCCATTTCGGATTTCACGCCCCCGCGGACCGCTTTCGGTTGGGGACGCAAATGTCGGCTCGTGACCGATCAGCGCCACCGCAGGCGTTCGAGGCGAATCTGCCGGCGTGGCTCAGGCGGCCAGCGCAAAAGGCTGGATCTCTTTGGCGATGGCTTTGCCGTTCTCGATCTCGGCCACTCGCAACTCGTAAGCTGCCTGAAGGTTCAACCAGCCCTTGGCCTCGCTGCCGAAGTAGCGCTCCAGGCGCAGGGCCGTATCAGCGGACACGCCGCGCTCGCCCTTGGTGATCTCGCTGAGGCGAGAGTACGGCACATGCAGGGCCATGGCCACAGCGCGCACGCTGACGCCCATGGGCTTGATGTAGTCCTCCAGCAGGATTTCACCTGGGTGGACAGGACGCATACCGTTTTTGAACATGATGCACTCCATTGCTGTTCAGGATTTGAATGCCCGTCGGGCATGGGTCAGTGTGGGTCTTCGATGAGCACGTCATGGGGGCCGCTCTCACCCCACTTGAAGGTCAGCCGCCACTGATCGTTGATTCGCACATGCCAGGCACCGTCGTATTCCTTCAGGTCGTTGCCTGGCGGAGCCTTCATGAAACTCACCGAGGGCGCCGCGTCGAGCTGTGCCAGTTTGCGCTCAGCTACGCTCTTGATATCGACGAACCGGCGACACTTTCCGGTGGTGAGCAGCCCCTCCGTGTCAGAGCAAGCGAACGACTGAATCGGCATGAAGAGAGATTACCTGTTAACCGGTTAACAGTCAATTTAACGGACTTGAGCACATGGCTTAAAACACGCCAACGACGCGCGGTCGGCCCTGTTCACTTGGCTGCCCGGAATCCGCTGTTCGCGAACGCCAGCTTATGGTCGGCCGCTGACAGCCCATCGTCTTGGGTTAAAGCCAGCTCAAGGTCCGAAAGGGGAAGTCCGTACGGGCCTGTGACCTCCGAAACCAACGGCGTGTCCACCGTGGCGCTGACCTGCGAGGATTTCGAGCGCCCGCCGCTACAGATGCGGCGAGAACGCCTGCGCCAAATCCACCCGCGCCCTCAAGCGCACGCACAGCAAAAAGGTGCCGACAAACTTGCGCTGCAAAAACAGCAGATCGGGCGGCGGCGTGCGCGCAAAGCCGTCACCGAAGAACTGCGTCCGCCCCTGGCTGAACAAGCGGCTGAACAGGTCCGACTTGGCAAAGTCGTACGGCCCGGCGTGGCGCAGCGGCTCGCCGGCGGCCAGCAGCATGTCGACCACGGCCTGGCTTTGGTGAACTGGGTCTTCAGCGCCGATGAAGCCCGCGCGGAGGGCCGCCGCGCCGGTTCGAGCGGCATCGCCGTCGCGCATGGCGCAGGCTAGTTCGGCCAGCTGCCTGGCCCGTGCTGGCACGACCTTTTCGGCGGCACCGAAGTCCAGCAGGGCCAGCTTGCCGGTGCTGGCGTCGAACAGGTAGTTACCGAAGTTGGGGTCGGTTTGCACCAGGCCCATCTCGAAGAATTCGCGCACCGCCAGGCGCACCAAGGCCGTGGCCACGCGGTCGCGCTGGGCCTGGGGCGCGGCGTCGGCGGCCCACTGGTCCACCGGCACGCCGGGTGAGAACTCACTGGCGATGATGTGCGCGCTGCAGTGCTCGGGCACCACCGCCGGCACCCACAGATCGGGGTCGGCGCCCAGGCGCATTCGGTACTGGGTGGCGGCACGGGCTTCGGCGCGGTAGTCGGCTTCGTGCTTGAGTTGGTCGCGCACTCGGGCCAGCAGGGGCGCGATGTCAAGGCCGGTGGGCACCAGCCCCGGCAGGCGTGCCAGCAGGGCCAGGTTGGCCATATCGCTGTCAATGCTGTCGCGCACGCCGGGGTATTGGATCTTCAGCGCCAAGTGCTGGCCGTCATGGGTTTGCGCCCGGTGCACCTGGCCGATCGACGCCGCAGCAATCGGCAGCAGGTCCAGGCTGCGAAAGCGGCTCTGCCAGCGCGCGCCGTACTCGCGTTTCAAGACGGCGGCCAACTGGGCCTCGGGCATCGTGTGGGCGGCGTTGCGCAGGCCGCCGAGCAGCGTGGAGAACTCCGGCGGCAGAACTCCCTGCGCGCCGGCGTCCATCGACATCAGCTGGCCCAGCTTCATCACCGCACCGCGCATGGCCGACAGGCGGGTGGCCAAGCGGCGGGCGTTGGCGGGTGTCAGCATCAGCTGCGACAGATCGGGCCGGTCGCCCCGGGCCCAGCGCGACACCCCGAGGCTGGCCGATGACAGCGCCAGCTCACCCACCGCGCGGCCGAGGTGCAAGAAGCGGCTGACCCGGCCCTGCGGCACGGCGGCTTGGCGCAGAGCGGTGGCAGCGGCTGCGCTCGCCTCAGGCTTGCTCATCCGATGGTTGCTTGGCTGTTCAACGTTGCGGTGGGCGGTGGCGCGCCTGATGGCGGTGGCCGCCGGTCATCTCAGCCGGTCGCAAGGCCGCGTGTTTGGTCTTGCGGCCCCGCACCCGCTCGCGCCACAGCCGGAATGAGCCGGGCTTCAGCTGCCGGCGCATCAGCGCAATGACAGCGGCCTCGTCCAGCGCAAACTGGGTCTGGATGGCTTCGAAGGGCGTGCGGTCTTCCCAGGCCATTTCAATCACCCGGGACAGCGTGGCCGCGTCGGGCAGGGTGAGAGGCGACGTCATGGGTTCACAGGGTTTAGCGACGCATCGGCATGTGGTGTGGCTGTGCCATCGGGCGCCTGCTGTGTGGCTTGGGGGACTGAAGGCTTTGGATTGCACATCTTGTCGCCATCCCATTGCTGGCCACACCAGCAGCGGCCCTCAAGATCAACGATGCATGTGCCGCTGCCGCAGCAGCGAGGGTCAACCGACATTCGGAACTCCAGGGGTCTCGGTGGCGCAGTTTGCCGTCAATGCCGAAACGTTGCTGGCGGCGGGTGAGAAAC
The DNA here is from genome assembly GCA_038327205.1 of Burkholderiales bacterium. GTDB lineage: Bacteria > Pseudomonadota > Gammaproteobacteria > Burkholderiales > Burkholderiaceae_C > Paucibacter_A. The sequence goes on from JBBQKT010000025.1 coordinate 9,506, forward strand.
CCCGCCTGACCACGCCAACAACTCGCGGGCCCCAAGACAGCTCAGAATGCGGTGATGGACCTGCTGCTTTTTGACTTTGCTGACCCCCGCGCGGTGGACGCCTGGGCCGCCATCGACGACCGCGTGATGGGCGGCGTGTCGCACAGCAGGCTGCGGCACGACCCGTCTGGCCATGCCGTCTTTGAAGGCCTGGTTTCGCTGGCGCAGAACGGAGGCTTTGCCTCGGTGCGCTGCCGCACGGGCAATCATGGTCTTGCCGGCGCGACGACCTGTCTGATCGAGCTGCGCGGCGAGCCCAAGCAGTTCAAGCTCAGCCTGTTTGTCGATGACGCCGTCAACAGCGTGAGCTATCAGGCGGGTTTCACCCCGGCGGGCAACGACTGGCAGACGGTGTGCCTGCCGCTCAGCGCCTTCCAGCCCAGCTTCCGTGGGCGGGCCGTGGACGATGCCCCGGTGCTCGATCCCGCAAAAATCTGCCAAGTCGGCCTGATGATTGCCGCTAAACAGGCGGGGCCGTTCAGCCTTGAAGTCCGTCGGATCGGACTGGCCTAACCCGCCAAGCCGACATAGACATCCTGCACATCGTCGTGCGCGTCAATGGCGGCGAGGAAGTTTTCCACCTCCTCCAGATCGCCCGCTATCAGGCTGACCGGCGTCTTCGGCCGGTAGCCGAGCTTGGCGGACAGCACGGTGAAGCCTTGGGCGGGCAGGGCCTTGACGACCACGTCAAGGTCGGCAATGTCGGTCAGAAACACCGCGTTGCCGTCCTCGCCGGGTTCGAAATCCTGTGCTCCTGCCTCAATCGCGGCCACCTCGGGGTCATAGCCAGTCGCGTGGGCTTCGATCAGGCCGACGTGGTTGAAATCCCAGGCCACCGAGCCGGCCGCGCCGAGCTGGCCCTTGCGGAACAGCACGCGGATTTCGCTGATCGTGCGGTTCACGTTGTCGGTCAGGCATTCGACGATCAGCGGCACGCGGTGCGGCGCAAAGCCTTCGTAGGTCACACGCTCGAAGTGGACGGCGTCGCCCAGCAGGCCGGCGCCCTTCTTGATCGCCCGCTCCAAGGTCTCGCGCGGCATCGACGCCTTCTTGGCCTGCTCGACCACCATGCGCAGGCGTGGGTTCATGTCAGGGTCAGCGCCGTTGCGGGCGGCTACCATCAGCTCCTTCGAGAGCTTGCCGAAGATGCGGCCCCGGGCGTTGGCGGCCAAGTCTTTATGTTTTGCTTTCCACTGTGCGCCCATGCGGTTGTCTCCTGTCGTCTGATGGGCCGGGGTTATACACCTTGCAGCTGTGCGTCCCGGCAAAACGCCTCGAACAGCGCCACCGGCTGTGGCCGGCACAGGCCGTAACCCTGGCCCTGGTCGCAGCCGAGCTCAAGCAGGCGCTGCCGGGTCGGCTCGTTCTCGATGCCCTCGCCGGTGGTGGTCAGTTGCAGGCTGCGGGCCATCTCGATGATGGCCCGCACGATGGCTTGGTCTTGCGCGCTGCCGGTCAGGTTGCGGATGAAGGACTGGTCGATCTTCAGTTTGTCGATGGCGAAGCGCTGCAAATAGGACAGGTTGGAATAGCCGGTGCCGAAGTCGTCGATGGCCAGGCGCAGGCCCAGGCGCTTGAGCCGGCGCAGGGTTTCGACAATGGCCTCGGGGTCGTGGATCAGCGCCGACTCGGTCATCTCCAGCTCGATGCAGGCCGGCGGCGCGCGATGCCGCTCCAGCGCTGCGGCCACCACCGCCTCCAGCGTGCCGCGCTTAAACTGGATCATCGACACATTGACGGCGACCACCAGCCCGGCCAGCGGTGTGCCCTGCCAGGCACCGACCTGGCGGCAGGCCTCATCGATCACCCACTGGCCGATTTCGACGATCTGGCCCGAGCGCTCGGCCACCGGGATGAAGCGGCCCGGCGGGATCAGGCCGCGCTCGGGGTGCATCCAGCGCAGCAGCGCCTCGGCCCCGATCACCTCGCCATTGGCCAGATTGACGATGGGCTGGTAGTGCAGCAAGAACTCACCGCGCTCCACCGCGCCGCGCAGCCCGGCGTTGATGTTGAGGTCTTCGAGCATGTTGGCATTCATGCCCTCGTCGAAGAAGCGGAACATATTGCGGCCGGCGTCCTTGGCATGTTGAACGGCGATGTCGGCGCACTGCAGCAGGGTGTCGAAGTCAGCCCCGTCGGCCGGGAACATCGCCACGCCGATCGAGCAGGAGCTGGCCACGCCCATGCCCTTGATGGTGAACGGCTGGGTCATGCTGGCCAGCACATGGGTGGCAGCGGCGGCCAGGCCCTCGGCATCGGTCACGTCGGGCAGCAGCAGCAAAAACTCATCGCCGCCGTGGCGTATCACCACGTCGTAGCTGCGCAGCGAGGCGCCCAGCCGCTCGGCCACCCGGCACAGCAGCTCGTCGCCGGCCGTGTGGCCCAGGCTGTCGTTGACGCTCTTGAAGTTGTCGAGGTCCACGAACATCAGCCCGATCCGCCCGTCTGCGCGACGCGCCTGCGCCAGCGCGTTGTCGACCAACTGGCGGCCGAGCAGGCGGTTCGGCAGGCCGGTCAGCGCGTCGTGCGTGGCCTGGTGGCGCAGCTGGGCCTGGCCCTCGCTGACCCGCGCCACCTCGGCGGCCAGGCGGCTCAGCGTGCGCCGCAGGTCGGCTGCCAGCAAATAGATCATCGCCGCGCAGCCGAGCAGGATGATGGATGCATGGAGCAGCTGCGGCACGCCGAAGGGTGCGTTTGAAAACTGGTGATGGCCACTCAACTGAGCCACGGTGATCGCCGTCATCGCCAGCAGCATGAAGCCCAGCAGGGCGATGAATTGCCGGATCTGCATCAGCATATTGGCGATCACCAGAATGCAGGGAAAGATCAAGATCGCCGGGCTGTAGAGGCCCTGGTTGAGCGCCATCGCCAGGCTGGCGACACCCGCCAAGGTCCACAACACGATGCGACCGGCCAGCGCTGTGGCACCACGCCAGTTCAGCCAGAGGCTCAGGGCAATCGGCCCCATGCCAACCAGCACCAGCGTCAGCGTCAGCCAATTGGCGCGCAGAACAAGCGTCAGTGCGGCGGCTGCAAAGCCCGCGAGACTGATGGCGCACAACTGCTGAAGGCGGTGGCGGCGCAGGCGCTCGGCGTATTCATCAATGTTCACGCTGCTGATTTCGTCCTGCTGATGGCTGAGCACGCATGTCCCTTGTCGCTGCCGAGTGATCTTATCGAGGCGCTATCGGGTCAGCCCTCGGGTTGACCCGGCCGACTGTGACAATTGCCGCATGAGTTCCGACGCATCGCCCATCCGTCCTTCCCGTCTTTCCGTTTACCTCGACCTGATCCGATGGAGCCGCCCGGCCGGCTGGCTGCTGCTGCTGTGGCCCACCCTGGCCGCGCTGTGGATCGCGGCCGATGGCTGGCCGGGCTGGCATCTGCTGGTGGTCTTCACCCTCGGCACGGTGCTGATGCGCTCGGCCGGCTGCTGCGTGAACGATGTGGCGGACCGCGAGTTCGACAAACACGTCAAGCGCACCGCGAACCGCCCGGTCACCCGCGGCGCGGTGTCGGTCAAGGAAGCGCTGCTGCTCGGGGCAGGTCTTGCCCTGCTGGCCTTCCTGCTGGTGCTGATGACCAATGCGCCGACCATCCTGCTGTCGGTCGCCGCGCTGGCCGTGGCCCTGGTCTATCCCTACGCCAAGCGCGTGGTGGCAATGCCGCAGGCGGTGTTGGGTGTGGCCTTCAGCTTCGGCATCCCGATGGCTTTTTCTGCCGCACTGGGCGGCACGCAGTGGAGCCTGGCCGCCATCAGCGCGGCCGTGCCACTGTCGGCCTGGGCGCTGCTGCTCGGCAATCTGTTCTGGGTGCTGGCCTACGACACCGAGTACGCGATGGTGGACCGCGATGACGACATCAAGATTGGCATCAAGACCTCGGCGCTGACCCTGGGTCGTTTCGACGTGGCGGCCGTGATGGCGTTTTACGCCGTCTACCTCGCCAGTTGGACAGCGCTGGGTCTGCGCCTGGGGCTGGGCCGGGTGTTCTTGGTGGGCATTGGCGCGGCGGCGGTGCAGGCGCTGTGGCACTACACGCTGATCCGCAGGCGCAGCCGAGACGGCTGCTTCCGCGCGTTCCGGGCGAATCACTGGCTGGGGTTTGCCGTGTTTGTCGGGGTTGTGGCGGATTTGGCCTTGCGTTAGTCGGCCATCAACCCGGGCCGAGCAACAGCGAAACTGCCGCCGGGGCGCTGTCGCCTTAAAGAATGAGCCGGCCCAGCAGGCGCGGCGCACCGTCGGCCGCAACCCCCAGCAGCAGGCCCTCGCCGGAGCGGGTATCGACACCGATGAGCTCGCTGAGCACGAACATATGGGTGACCCAGACCTCGAACCGGCCGGGCCGCTGCACAGCCGCCGCCAGCGCCTGCTTGAGCGACGCGAGCGATTGCGCATTGCTGCGCTCGGTGCCGATCACCGGCGAGCCCAGCGGCGCCCAGGACTCGGCGCTGCCGAAGGCGAGCTGGGCGGTCTCCATGCAGCGGCACCAGGGGCTGGCACGCACGCCGGCGGGCTGCAGCCCGCGCTGCTTGAACCAGGCCCCGATGCGCCGCGCCTGCGCCCGTCCTTCGTCGCTGAGGTTGCGCTGGGTGCTGCAGTCACCCAGCTTGAACTGCGGCGGATCAAAGGTGCCGGGTGCGAGGGCATGGCGAAACGCCAGCACCAGCCCGCCGGCCCGCAATGTCGCTTCAGCATCGGGCTCGGCTGCCCAAAGCGCTGAAGGCATCACGCCGCTGGTCAGGCCTGCGGCAAGGAGTTGACGTCGCTGAACCATGCTTGGAATCTCCGTTGACCTTATTCGAAGGGGTAGCGCACACCGAGCTGGCGGCGGATCTCGTCCATCCAGCCCAGGGTGGCCAAGGTGTCGGCGTGGCTCATCCGGGGGCTTTCGATCAGGCCGGCGCGGATGCAGGTCTGGGCCTCCTCGATCTCGCCCTCGAAGCCGTTGAAGCGCAGTGGCGCCTGCACCGTCTGCGCCGCCTCGCCCTTGAGCTGCAGGCTGGCCACGACACCTTCGTGGAAGCTCTGCGCAAGGCGGATGACGCCGCGCTCACCAAAAATACGCAGGCCGTTGTCGGCACAGCTGTCAAAGCCGCAAATGAACTGCGCAGCCACGCCGCCGGGGAAGTTCAGGGTGGCACTGACATGCTGATCAACGCCGGTCGGGGCCAGCAAACCGCTGGCCTGGATGCTCAGCGGCTCGGGGCATTCGCCCAGCGCCTGCTGCATCACCCAGCGCGACATCGTCAGGTTGTAGATACCCAGGTCGAGCAGGGCCCCGCCGGCAAGCGCCGGGTTGAACAGGCGGCTGGCTTCGTCGTAGGCGGCGGGGAAACAAAACGCCGACTGGATGCCGCGCAAGGGGCCGATGGCTTCGGTCGCCAACCAGGTTTGCACCGTCTTGTAGATTGGCAAAAAGCGCGTCCACACCGCCTCCATCAAGAACACGTTTCGCTCGCGCGCCAGCGCCACGGCGCGCTGACCGGCCGCCAGATGCGGCACCAACGGCTTCTCGCACAACACCGGCTTGCCGGCGGCCAGGCAGGCGGCGATGGCCTCGCCGTGCTGCGAATGCGGGGTGGCGATGTAGACGGCATCAATCGTCGCGTCATCCAGCAGGGCCTGCAGGTCAGCGGTGAAGCGCGGCCGGCTTTGGCCGAACTCGTCGTCCCGCATCCAGTGCGTCGCAAACGCCTCAGCCTTGGCCAGATCGCGGCCATAGACCAGGCCCAGCTGCGAGCCGGGCAGACGGTGCACGGCATCGGCAAATTGACGGGCAATCTTGCCGGGGCCGATCAGGCCCCAGGTGAAGGTGGTGTCGTTCATGGGTGTCGATGGTGCCCGAGTTTGGGCTTGTGGCGGGTGAGCTCAGGCGCAAATAGCTCCATCACCCGCAACTGCGCGCCTTTGACACCTCGGCGGCTGAACACCGAGTGGCGAGACCAGAGCATTTGCGGCGACGGCGCGGTGCCCACGGCGGCCAGCCATTGGCGCTGCATCGCCCGCCGGGTGTGGCCATGCCGAGCCAGCCGGCGGGGCTGCAGCTCGCTGCGCTGCACCCGCGGATCGGCATACAGCAGGTCGGCCAGCGGCCGACTGCCCAGGCCCTTGAGCGCCTGCCAGGGCCCGGCCAGCGCGCTTTGATGCAGGGATGAACGTGCCCACACCAGCGGCCGGCCATCGACGCGCAGGATCACTTCGCGCACCCAGGTGCAGCCGCGCCGCGGCAGGCCCAAGGCCAGGCGCTCCTGCTGGCGCAAGGGCATCACGCCCTGGCGCAGCACCTGAACCTCAAAGCGCTGGCCCAGCAGGGCCAGCCGGCGGCTCAGCGAGCCGGGGGCGCGCAGCCAGTCGCGCAGGCTGTTTCTCGATGAAATCAAGCGGCCCCGAATTCGTCGCCGAATTCGCGGGCGCGCAGCTGCGCCGCCTTGACCGCACGCTGCACCGCCTCGCCCACGCCATCGGCCTGCAGGCTGCTGAGTGCCGCGTAGGTCGTGCCGCCCTTGGAGGTGACCCGCTCGCGCAGCAGAGTGACCGATTCGGTTGACGCCAGGCCCAGTGCCGCCGCACCGCCGCAGGTGGCCAGGGCCAGTTGGCGGCCCTGCTCGGCGGTCAAGCCCATCTCGACGGCGGCGGCGATCATCGCCTCGACGATGTAGAAAAAGTAGGCCGGGCCCGAGCCCGACAGGGCCGTGACGGCATCCAGATCGGCCTCTTGATCGACCCACAGGGTGGTGCCGGTGGGCTTCAACACCTGCTCGGTCCAGGCCTTGTCCGCTGCCGACACCGCCGCCCGCGCAAACAGCCCGGCAATGCCCTGGCCGATCAGCGCGGGTGTGTTGGGCATGGCCCGCACCACCCGCTCGCTGCCGGTGGCACTTGCCAGCGTGTCGCTGCGGATGCCGGCCATCACTGACAGCTGCAAGGCCGCGCTGACGGCGCCATGGCAGGCGGCGGCGGCCGCGCCGAACAGCTGCGGTTTGACGGCCCAGACGACCATCCCAGCCCTGCTCAAACTGGCATCAGCGCTGGCCAGCAGGCGCAGCACGCCGAACTGCTCCTGCAGCTTGTCACGCTGCGCCGCAAAGGGCTCCACCACGGTGATTTGCTCGGGCTTGAATTGCCCAGAACTGAGCAGCCCGCCGATGATGGCGCTGGCCATATTGCCGCCGCCAATGAAGGCGAGCTGAGGTGCGGTCATGGTGCCGATGCGGCCCGTGGCGCTTGCGGCACGGTCACACCGGGCGAGAGCGAGATGTCGCTGGCCTCGGTCACGCTGGTGACGTAGTAACGCGTGTCGCCAAAGCAGGTCGTCGGCAGGCCAACCTTCTGCTCGTAATGCACCGTCACCCGCTTGCCCATCACCCGGCTCAGGCTGGCCGCCACCGCCGGGTCACGCACGGTGAACTGGAACTTTTCAACGCTGGAGGTGCCCGGAATCGACACCAGGGCAATTTCGCCCTCCCAGGTCTTGCAGATCCAACCCTTGTCAGACAGTTTCTGAATCCACCCGGCGCGCTCGCCGGTGGAATAACTCCACTGCAGGGCCGCGTAGAAATACGCCGCCACGAGCAGCAGCAGGACGACGAGGGCAAGAAGTAAGCGGCGCAGGATCATGGCGGGGAGGGCAGTGTTGACAAAGTGAAGGGCACTGGCATCGGAACACTCGGCCAGTGGGTGAGCTCGGAGGGTCAGGCGACGAAGCGTGCGGGCTCGCTGGCCGCACCTCGGCCTGCGAGCAGGCCAGCGACAGAAATATCTTCATTCAGCGCCTCCCAGTGCAAGCCCTTGGGACTCAGCACAACCGCCAAGCGTTCGGCCGGGCTGGCCTGAAGCAGGCGAGGAAACCATGCCAGCGGTGCGCTGATGGTGCGCCCGTCCGCCAGCTCAACCCACAGGCTGGCGTCGTCGAAACGGACGGATTTAGGAGAAGTGCTCATGCCATGAATTCTCGATCAGTTCGACGTTGCTGGCCACGACGCGCAGCAACTCGCGCAAAGTGGAGGCATTGAAGCCTTCGCTGTCGGCCAGATGTGGCTCTGGATGAAGCCAGAATTTTGCTTCGCCTTCCGTACCGAGCACATGGATATGAATCGGCTCTCGGCGGCTGCCTTCGTTCGAATAGAAGAAGAACCGGTACCCCCGATAACGCAGGACGACAGGCATGACGCAGGCCCTTCTTGTTCAATGCCCGCCTGCCAACAAGGCCGCGTTACCGCCCGCCGCCGCCGTGTTGATCGTCAGCGTTTGCTCGGCGCTGAAACGGAAGGCCTGGCTCTTGTCGGCGGCCGACAGGATCAGCGGCAGGATGGCACCGGGGCGGGCCGTCAGCAGGCGCTGAATGCGGCGGGCAAGGGCGGTGTCGGCCTGGGCCATCGCCACGCCGGCCAGCGCCGGGTGGGCGATGAGGGTGTCGAGCGCGGCCTCGGGCACGAGCGTTACCGCATCGGTCGGCTTGGCTTGGCGGGCCTCGGCTTCATCGCAGGCGGCCACCACCCAGGCCACGCCGTTGCCCACCCGCAGCGCCGACTGCACGGCCGCCAAGCCGGCTGCACCGCCACCGACGACGGCGATCAGCCCGCGTGCATGCTGGCGGAGGGTGTTGGACTCGCCGGTGGGGCCAGGCAACTCGATGTCGGCCACGCTGCCTCCGCTGGAGGAAGGCAGCGCCGGGCAGGCCGCGTTGCCGCCGCTGATCGGCGCGCCAACGGCTGCCGCAGGCTCGGCCACAAAACGCTTCAGATAGTTCGGCCCACCCGCCTTCGGCCCGGTGCCCGACAGGCCCTCGCCGCCGAATGGTTGCACGCCGACCACCGCGCCGATGATGTTGCGGTTGACATAGACATTGCCAACCTTGGCCAGGCTGGCCAGCCGTTGTGCACGGCTGTCAATGCGGGTTTGGATGCCCAGCGTCAGGCCATAGCCCAGCGCGTTGATCTGCGCGATGACGGCATCGGGCTCGCCCTTCCAGCGCACCACATGAAGCACCGGGCCGAAGATTTCAGCACCGAGCTGATCGATGGCCGCCAGCTCAAAGGCGACCGGCCGGATCTGGCGCGGCAGGGTGTCGTGGATCGGTGATTCAGCAATCAAGGTGGCCTCGCGCTTGAGCCGCTCGACATGGCGGCTGATGCCCGCAAAGGCCTCGTCGTCAATGACCGGACCGACGTCCGTCGCAAGTTCTTCCGGCTTGCCGACCCACAGCTGCGCCAGCGCGCCGCGCAGCATCTCGATCACGCCGTCGGCGATCTCGTCCTGCACGCACAGCAGACGCAGGGCCGAGCAGCGCTGGCCGGCTGAGCGGAAGGCGCTTTGCACGACGGCGTCGATCACCTGTTCGGGCAGGGCGGTGGAATCGACCAGCATCGCGTTGATGCCGCCGGTCTCGGCGATCAGCGGCGTGATGGCGCCCTCTTTGGCGGACAGGGTCTTGTTGATGATTTGTGCCACTTGCGTCGAGCCGGTGAAGCAGACCCCCGCCGTGTGAGCATGGGCGACCA
>JBBQKT010000026.1:0-18675 GCA_038327205.1 Burkholderiales bacterium
CGCTGAGCCACGAGGAGTTCTTCACCCTGGCGATTGGCGAGACGCGGAGGCTACCGGTGCGATTGCCGATACGCCAAACGATGCCGGAGCCACCTGCCGCTGCATCCACGCCGCCGATTGCCGCGTAGTAACTGGCTTTGAGGACAACTGCCGTGATGATGTGGAAGCAAACGCTGTTGGGCATCGCCGGGCTCGCCCTGCTTGCTTATTTGGGTGGCATGGGTTGGCTGTATCTGCGCCAGGAAAAGCTCTTGTTGCAACCCGAGGCGCTGCCGGCCGGCTACCAGTTTGCCCTGGGTAGCGACGTGCACGAGGTGCAGGTGCGTGTGCCGGGTGCGGCCTTGTCGGCCCTGCATTTGCAGCTGCCCGCGCCGCGCGGCGTGGTGTTCTTTTTGCATGGCAACGGCGGCAACCTGGCCAATTGGTTCGTCAATGTCGATTTCTACCGCAAGGCGAATTTCGACCTGTTCATGATCGACTACCGGGGCTATGGCAAAAGCACCGGGCAGGTGGAATCAGAGGCGCAGTTGCACGCCGATGTGCGCACCGCGTTTGACCAGATCGCGCCGCGCTACCGGGGGCTGAAGACGGTGATCTACGGCCGCTCGCTCGGCACCGGGCTGGCAGCGGGGTTGGCGATGGCGGTTCAGCCTGCGCTGACCATGCTGGTCTCGCCCTACATCAGCATGAAGTCCCTGGTGGCCGACTACTACCCCTTTGTGCCCAGCGCCCTGCTGCGCTACCCGCTGCGCACCGACCTGGATCTGCCGCGCATCGACGGCCAGGTGTTGCTGATCCACGGCGACCTTGATCCCTTGATTGCACCCCGGCACAGTGCCGTCTTGTTGCCCTTGGCCCAGCACGGCCGACTGACGATGATCCCCGGCGCAGCGCACAACGACCTGCAGGACTTCGAGACTTATCGCGAGGCGGTGCGGTTGGCTTTGGCGGGCTCTTGATCCGGCAAGGTCAAGTCACGCACGCCGCGCAGCAGTTCGCGCAACTGCGCCGCACGCTCGGGGCCAAACGCAGTCTCGAACGCCGTCTGCGCCAGCGCCCATTGCACCTTGCCCGCCTTCAAACGCGCCTCGCCCAAAGGCGTGAGCTGCAAGGACTTGCGGCGCTTGTCGTCGGCATGGGGTTCGATGGCCACCAGGCCGTCGCGCTGCAGCGGCAGCAGGTTGCGGCTCATGGTGCTGCGGTCGGTGCCCAATTCGGCGGCCAACGCGTTGATGCTGATGGGCGCCAATTTCTTGAGCCGAGCCAGCAATGAAAATTGGGTCGAGCGCAGGCCGACCGGGGCCATGAACTGGTCGTAAAGCTGGCTGATGCTGCGACCCGCCTCACGCACCGCGAGGCTGTTGCATTCGATGAGTTGAACGCGTTCCATGCAGGTCAGTGTATCTGCCCCTATTATTGCGGGCATATACACATATATCGGACCTCAGCCATGCCTAGTCCTGCACTCGACGCCCGCACGCGCATGTTGCTGGAAGCGCCGATTGCGCCCACCTTGCTGAAGCTGGCCGGGCCGAATGTGCTGGTGATGGTGGCGCAGGCGTCGGTCGGGCTGATCGAAACCTATTTCATCGGCAAGCTGGGCACCGATGCGCTGACCGGCATGGCCCTGGTGTTCCCGGTGGTCATGCTGATGCAGATGATGTCGGCCGGGGCCTTTGGCGGCGGCATGGCGGCGGCGGTGGCCCGCGCCTTGGGTGCGCGGCGGCAGGCGGATGCCAACGCGCTGGTCTTCCATGCACTGGCGATTGCGGTGGTGATGGGCCTGGCCTTCATGGCCGCAGCGCTGCTGGGCGGACGCTGGCTTTTTACGGAGATGGGCGGCAGCGGCGCGGGGCTGGCGGCGGCGCTGCGCTATTCCAACTGGGTGTTTGCCGGGGCGCTGCTGGTGTGGGTCTTCAACGCGCTGGCCTCGTTGATTCGCGGCGCGGGCAATATGAATCTGCCGGCCCTGGTGACCGTCATCGGCAGCCTGCTGCTGGTGCCGCTGTCGCCGCTTTTGATCTTTGGCTGGGGGCCGCTGCCGGGCCTGGGCATTGCGGGCGGCGCGCTGGCCCTGTTGCTCTATTACGCGGTGGGCACGGTGGCTCTGGCGGCCTATTTACTGTCGCGCCACAGCCTGCTGCAGCCCGATTGGGCAGCGCTGGTGTGGCGCCGGCCGCTGTTCACCGACATCTTGCGGGTGGGCGTCATTGGTGCGGTGTCCACCGTCGCCACCAACCTGGTGATCGGCGTCAGCACGGCCTTGGTCAGTGGCTTCGGGCCAGCGGCCATCGCCGGCTACGGTACCGCGTCGCGGCTGGAATATTTGCTGGTGCCCCTGGTGTTCGGCCTGGGCGCGCCGATGGTGTCGATGGTGGGCACCTGCGTGGGCGCGGGGCAGCGCGAGCGAGCACTCAAGGTGGCCTGGATCGGCGCAGGCATTTCGGCCGCGCTGTGCGAGCTGATCGGCCTGGCCGCCGCGTTCTTCCCCCACGCCTGGCTGTCGCTGTTCGACAGCGATCCGGCCATGCTCGCGGCCGGCACCCGCTATCTGCAAATCGTTGGCCCGAGCTACGGCTTTTTCGGGCTGGCACTGAGCCTGTATTTCGCCTCGCAAGGCGCGGGTCGGCTGCTCTGGCCCATCATCGGCAACCTGGCCCGGCTGGCTGTGGCCGCGCTGGGCGGCATGCTGGCATTGCGCGCGGGCTGGGGGCTGGCAGCGGTGTTTGCGGCGCAGGCCGCCGCCCTGGTGGTGTACGGACTGATCAACGCCACGGCGATCGCGCGCGGCGCTTGGTTCCGCTAACGCAGACCGCCGGTCTGCGGCCGCAGTAGGGGCAGGCCGGCGGCGTCGTCGTCGTCGTCAAACGGCACGCTGGGCACGCCGCGCGCATGGCCCAGGGTGACGCTGAACAAGCTGCCCGACAGGGGGCTTGCAGCCAGTTCCTCGCGGCTGAGTCCCTGGCGGGCGGTGGTGACCATCAGGGTGCGTAAATCTGCACCGCCAAAGGCCGGGCAGCTGGTGTTTTTGACGGGCACCTTGACCACCTGCATCACTTGGCCGTCGGGGGCGTACTGGACCACTTGCGCGGCACCCCACTGCGCGTTCCACAAACAGCCGTCGGCGTCGATCACCGAGCCATCGGGCCAGGCGTGGCGCGTGTCGACCACGGCAAATGGGCGAATGTTCGCCACCTGGGCCGATTGCGCGTCGTAGTCGCACTGCTGAATCACGCGGGTCAACGTGTCGCAAAAGTACATCGTGCCGCCGTCAAGGCTGAAGCAAACGCTGTTGGCAATCGCCACGGTCGGCAGGGCCAGGCGGCGCAGGCCGTGTTGCATCGAGTATTGGTAAAAGCTGCCGATGGCCTGCTTTTCTTTGGCCGCCTCGTTCATCGTGCCAAAGACGAAGAAGCCGCTCCGGTCGGTGCGGCCATCGTTGATGCGCGTTTGGTCCAGCGCCGCTTCAACCGGCACCAAGTCCTGCAGCTGCGCCGTGCTGCCGTCCAGACTGGCCAGTGCCAGGCCCTTGGCCAAGCCCATCAGCACGCGGCCCGAGCGGGTGTGGGCAAAGGCACCCAGCCGCGCGGGCAGTTTGACCGTCAGCGCCTGCGCTTCGCCGGGGGTCCAGGCATGCAACGCCGCACCCTCGATATCGGTCCACCACCATTGCCCGGCATGCCAGTGCAGGCATTCGCCCAGGCTGGCCTCTTGGGCAAACGCCAATGCCATCGTCGTCATGTGAGACTCCAAATCACAACTCCCCGTGCAGGCCTGGGGTGGTGGCCCGGCCATCTTCAATGCCGGGCGCCTGTCGGCTTATTGTCGATGCCGAAGCGCTGAGCGCCGCTGCAGGATCTCGCCCACGTTGAGCGGGTCTGACCTTGGACGGTTGGCGCACAGTGCGAACGCCGAAGCCTCAATACACTGCGCCGTCCGCCATCCCTGTTTGCCCATCTTGATTGTTAAATTGCTCTACCGAACCCCGGCTTGGCCCCTGCTGCGCGACGCCGCCAATGCCTGGGTGGACGACCGTGCCGCCAGCATGGGCGCGGCGTTGGCCTACTACACGCTGTTTTCCATCGCACCGCTGTTGCTGATCGTGATTGCAGTGGCCGGCATGGTGTTTGGCGAGACCGCTGCGCGCGGCGAGATCATTGGCGAGCTGAGCGGCTTGCTGGGTGTGGAAGGCGCCATCGCCGTGCAAGCGCTGCTGGAAAGCGCCAACCGCCCAGCCGCCGGCCTGCTCGCCACGGCCTTCGGTCTGGGCGCCTTGCTGATCGGCGCGACCACCGTGTTTGGCGAGCTGCAAAGCGCGCTCGACCGCATCTGGCGTGCGCCGCCCCGGCCACCGGCGTCCAGCCTGTGGGACTGGTTGTTTGTGCGCCTGCTGTCGCTGGGGATGATTCTGGCGATCGGCTTTTTGCTGGTCGTCTCGCTGCTGGCCAGCGCCGGGCTGGCGGCCTTGCAGCGCTGGTGGGCGCCCTTGCTCAGCCAGGCCGACATCATCAATGTCGGGCTGGCCCAGGCAGTTGAATTTGCCGCCAGCTTCAGCGCCATCACGGTGGCTTTTGCATTGATCTACAAGCTGATGCCGCGGGTGCGGGTGGCCTGGCGCGATGTGGGCGTGGGCGCGGTGGTCACAGCCCTGCTGTTCACCACCGGCAAGTCGCTGATTGGCGCCTACATCGGGGCGAGTGGCGTGGCCTCGCCGTTCGGCGCGGCGGGCTCGCTGGTGGCGCTGCTGATCTGGGTCTATTGGTCAGCGCAGATCTTCTTATTTGGGGCCGAATTCACCCATGTTTTTGCGCTGCATCGGAAGGCGGCGATGGCGGCTGCGGCTGCGGCTGCGGCTGAGTCGCTGAAGCCTGCCGCCTCTGCCGGCCCTTGAACAGGGCCAACAGCGGTTTACCCACCGCCATCACCAGGCGCAGGTCAACCATCGCCCGCAGCGACAGCGGCAGCATCGGCCAGGCCATGCTGATCCAATGCAACCAGCCGCCGGGCGCACCCGCCGGTGCTGCGGCCGCGGCAGCCGGCCGACGCGGCCGCATCCACAGCACCAGCAGCCCCAAAGCGCCGGCCACCACTCCCGCCGCAGCCACCTTGGGCAGGGCCGCGTCGACACGCTGACCCAGCTCAGCCACCCGGCCGCGCAGTCGCGCCTCGCGCAGCACGATGCCGGCTTCGAGTCGGTCGATTTCGGCGTTCAGCTCAAGGGCGCTGAGACTCATAGGAAGGCTCCGTCGGGGGTGGGGGAATAGACGCCGAGGGCGGCAAGGTCAAGCGCCGCACGGTGGCCGGCAGTGCCAGCCAGCGCGCCAGTTTGCGGATGCCCAAAAGCGCCCCCAGCGCCGCCGCCAGATTGATCGAAAGCACGATCAGCAGCACGATGCCCAGCGACAGCCCGGTGCGCATCAGCAGCACGATCACCCCCGCCCACAACGCCGCCCAGGCAGTGGCCGCAAAGATGGCCGCAGCCACCAGCAAGGCCATGATCTGCGCCAGCGCCCGGCCGGCCCGCTTCATTTCCAGCGCCAGCAACTGCACGCGGTCGCTGAACAGCGCCGGCAATTCGGCCAGCGTGGCCTTGACGGCGTCGAACATCGAGACCGGCGGCGGCTCTGGGACTTCTTCGTTCATTGCCGCTGGGATTAACGGGACACCAGCTTGCCCACCAGCACGCCAACGGCGGCGGCGGTCAACACCGCTGCAATCGGGTGATCGCGCACCGCGTCGCGCAGCGCGGCCGTCCATTCGCGCTGCAATGCAAGCGCGTCGGCGGCCTGAGCGTTCAGGGCATTGCCTGCACTGTCCACGGCCTCGGTCAGTTGTTCAACGGTCGGCGTCACCGCCTCGGCCAGCCGGTCCACCGTCTCGTGCGCGCCTTGGACGGCACGATCGAGCAGGGCATTGGGATTGATAGCGGGGTTTGAGGTGTCCATGGCGCAGTCCTTGTAAAAGTGTCGTTTGACTATAGCGATCAAGCCGTCTCGCGCATGCGCGTTAGCGCACAGAGCGAACCTGCCAGCGTTTCCAGGTCCGGCCGCGGACCGACGCAACTCAGGCCACCCAGGCCCCTAGGTCTAGGGTTTGTGCGCTACCGCACACAAGCCTACAACCCGCAGATCGTGATCGACACCACCCTCTCCTTCCTGGCCGATGAGGTCAACGCCCATCTGGTCAAGCGCACCGGCACCGAGCTGGGCGCCGTCAGCGTCGGGGCCCTGTGCGACGACCGCGGGCTGTGGACGCAAGCGGTGGACACCACCCGGCTGACCCTGTTCCAGATCGACGAAGAACGCAGCACCCGCGAGCAACTGCCCGAGCGCACCATCATCGGCGGGCGTGAAGTCGTGCTGCCGCCGCCGCTCAAGCTCAACCTAGTGTTGCTGTTCGCCGGGCGGTTTCAGCAGTACGACCAGGCACTGCGCACGCTGTCTTTGATCCTCACTTTTTTCCAGGCAAGGCCCCTGTTCACACCGGCCAGCAGCCCGGCCCTGCCCGAAGGCGTGGAGCGTATTGCCGTCGACCTGCTCAGCTACGGGCCGGAGCAGATGAACCAGATGTGGGCCTGCCTCGGTGCCAAGCACCTGCCCTCGGTGGTGTACCGGCTGCGCATGGTGGTGCTACAAGACCTGGAACCCACCGGTACCGGCGCACCGATCACGGTCATTGAAACCACGCTTGCAGGCAAATGAAATGGCCCGCATCGCCTTCCGCCCGCTCTGGACCGTCACGGTTCAGCACGGCTTTTTTGGCGGCGATTCTGGAAGTACATGTGATGCACTGAGCTTCACCGTGCCACCCGCCACCGAGAGGGCTTTGGCCGGCGCCCATGCCCTGCTGCGGGTGCTGGACGGCGCGCTGCATGTGCTGGTTGAAGTGGGCGACACAAACGCCCCGCTGTCTGACCTGAGCGGCCTGCGCCTGCTGATCGCCGTGAGGCCCCGCGAAGCCTCGTTTGACCTCATCACCACACCGCTGAACCTGCCGCGCGGCGACGCGGCGGTGTGGGACAACAGCGCCAATGCCAATGCCCTGGGCGGCCCGCGAGCGGTGCGCATCAGCGGAGAACAACTGCGCATCGAACCCCGCGCCATTGAACGGCCGCTGACCCTGCGCCTGTTCGACGCCGCGAACACCCAGCAAGCGCAAACGGTGCTGACCATCGGCGACGAGGCCTGGACCTTGCCGGGCCTTTACACCCACGGCGAATGGCGGGTTGAGGAACAGGGCGCAGGCCCGGCCGCCAGCTGGGCGCTGTGGGTCGAGCCCGAACTGGTCAACGCCTGGGGCGTGCTGGCGCTCCACTTCGACGCGGCACATCTACCCACCGGACAGAACTTCAACCTGAGCTTTACCGCCCGCAGCGACACCCTGCGTTACTACGTCGTCGCCAACCGCTTCGGCCTTGCTGAGTTCAACAGCTTGAGCGTGCAAGACACCGGCTTTGCCGCTGAGGCGCGGCCCGCCATTGTGTTCAACCGCGTCGCGCCGGCCAACTTCAACGCCAGCCACTTGGCCCCAGCCCTGCTCGACCCCAGCGGCAGCGCCCGCATCGCCCTGTTCGAAGCCCAAGCCACCGTGACCCGCCGTGCGCGCGGCCCGGTCGGCCTGGAATTGCACCGCAACGGTGACGTGCTGATCGGCAATCTGCCGCAGCCGGGTGCCGAGCGCCACGACGCGCAATTCGTCGTTCACCTCAGCCTCAGCTAAATATCGAGGAGCACCGCTCATGCCGACCTACCGCACGCCCGACGTTTATGTCGAAGAGATTTCGACCTTCCCGCCCTCGGTGGCCGAGGTCGAAACCGCCATTCCCGCCTTCATCGGCTACACCGAAAAAGCCACCAAGATCTTGACCGGCGATCTGCACCTGAAGCCGACCAAGATCTACAACTTTGCCGAATACCAGCAGTATTTCGGCATGCCCGTGGCACCGGACATTGCCGTGGCGGTCACCACCGACCTCGTCACCCGTGTCGTCACCAGCACCACCGTGACACCGCCTACGGTCGACTACCTGCTGTACTACGCCGTCAAGATGTTCTTCGACAACGGCGGCGGCAAGTGCTACATCGTCTCCTGCGGTCGGCACAGCGACACCATCATCATCGGCACGCTGACCACCGGCCTGTCCGGCGGTCTTGCCGCTGTGGCGCTTGAAGACGAACCGACCCTGCTGGTCTGCCCAGACGCCCTCAAGCTCGGGGCCGGTTACGACACGATGACGCAGGCCATGCTTGCCCAGTGCGGCAGCCTGAAAGACCGCTTCGCCATCCTCGATCTGTTTGCTGGCAGCACCGTCCAGGACAACGCCGCCCTGCTCGCCAACCGCGCCCGCGTTGGCAACAACAACCTCAAATACGGCGCGCTCTATTACCCCGACCTGAAATCCAGCTTCACCCACTACGTTGATGCGACCGAAAGCAATGTGAATGTCACCGTCGACGCCCTGCCGACGATTGAGCTGGGCCAGCTCGGTGACCCCGTCAACGCCGCCTGGAACACCGCCGCCTACAACGCTGCCAAGGCCGCCCTGCTCGACCACTTCATCGTCGTGCCGCCCAGCGGCGCGGTGGCCGGGGTGTATGCCGTCATCGATTCCACGCGCGGGGTCTGGAAGGCGCCCGCCAATGTCGGCGTGGCCGACGTGGTGGAGCCGATGATCAAGCTGGACAACGCCCACCAAGACGAGCTGAACGTTGACCCGACCACCGGCAAGTCGATCAACGCGCTGCGCGCCTTTGCCGGCAAGGGCACCTTGGTCTGGGGTGCCCGCACCCTGGCCGGTAACGACAACGAATGGCGCTATGTGCCGGTGCGGCGCTTCTTCAACATGGTCGAAGAATCGGTCAAAAAGAGCAGCTACTGGGCCGTGTTCGAACCCAATGATGCGAACACCTGGGTCAAGGTGCGCGGCATGATTGAAAACTACCTGACGCAGAAGTGGCGCGAAGGTGCGCTCGCCGGGGCCACCACCAAGGACGCCTACTTCGTCCGCTGCGGCCTGGGCACGACGATGAATGCGCAGGACATCTTGGAAGGCCGGATGAATGTCGAGATCGGCATGGCGGTCGTCCGCCCCGCTGAATTCATCATCCTGAAGTTCTCGCACAAGCTGCAAACCAGCTGAAGACGAGCCGACACGCCACCTCCTCTGAACTACCGGAGAGATCACCATGCCCCAGCAATATCCCATCCCCGTCTTCCACTTTACCGTTCAGTGGGGCGGCAACCGCATCGGCTTTTCTGAAGTGAGCGGTCTGACGCAGGAGAACCAGGCGATCGAATATCGCGATGGCTCCTTCCCTGAGTATTCATCGATCAAGATGCCCGGGCTGCGCAAGTTCAGCAACATCACGATGAAGCGCGGCATCGTCAAAGCCGACAACGACTTCTTCAAATGGCTGTCCACCATCAAGCTCAACCAGGTCGAGCGGCGCGATGTGGTCATCAGTCTGCTGAACGAAGAACACACACCGGTGATGACCTGGAAGATCCACAACGCCTTTCCGGTCAAGGTGGAAGGGCCGGGGCTGAAGGCCAGCGGCAACGAGGTGGCGATCGAGTCGATCGAGATCGCGCACGAAGGTCTGGAACTGCAGAACGAATGACGCTTTTGCCACCTTTGTTGACCTAGCGCCCCCGCCACCATGTTCACGCCACCCGTTGGCTTCCACTTCAAGGTGGAAGTGCTGGGACTCACGCCTGTCGCCGATGACCTGCGCTTTGTCGAGGTCGGCGGCCTCGCCATTGAGGTCACGACCGAGGAGATGGCGGAAGGCGGCGAGAACCGCTTTGTCCAGCGCTACCCCGGCCGCAGCAAGTACGGTGATCTGGTGCTCAAGCGCGGGCTGTTGAAGGGCAGCAAGGTGTGGGAATGGGCGCAAAACTGCATCGAGAACCTCGACATCGACCCCCGCGACGTCAACGTCACCCTGCTGAATGAAAAGCACGAGCCGCTGATGACCTGGCACCTGGTCGGGGCCTTCCCGGTCAAGTGGTCGATCTCCGATTTGAATGCCACCGCGAATGCCTTTGTGGTGGAGACGCTGACCTTGTCGTATCGCCATTTCCGCCGCAATGAAAGTTGATCGCCATGCCCATCCTGATTGACGAAATCGTGATTCAAGTCGAGGTCAGCAATGCCGCCGGTGGCGGCACGTCCACCCCGCCCGCCCCGGCGCAAGACAAGCAGGCCCTGGTGGCCGAGTGCGTCGAGCGGGTGATGGACATCTTGCGGCAGCAGAAAGAAGCCTGAGCCATGGCCACAGGGCAACTCAACAAGTTACTGGTGCGGGCGTATTCGAAGCCGGACTTCGCGGAGGCGAGCCTGCTCGACACCTTCGAGTCCTACGTCAACCCGAACGAGATCACCCTGGCCTACGAGATGGAGTACGACGCGGCCCAGGGCTCGGGCACGACGGGCAGCCGGATGGATTTCAAAAAGGTCAAGCCGGGTGACATGACACTGGCGTTTTTCCTCGACGGCACCGGGGCCAACGGCGTCAAGATCGATGTGCAGACCCAAGTCGCCAAGTTCCAGACCGTCACCGGCTACAACGGCGACATCCACCGCCCCAACTACCTCAAGATCGCCTGGGGCACGGTGGCCATCAAGCGCTGCGTGCTCAAGAGCGCCTCCATCGTCTACAAGCTGTTCAAGCCCGACGGCACGCCGCTGCGCGCCACCATCACCGCCGTCTTTGTCGATGCCGTGGCCGATCAGACCCGCGTGGCGCTGGCGCAAGACCAATCGCCCGACCTGACCCATGTGCGGGTGCTGCGCGCCGGTGAAACCCTGGCCGGGCTGTGCGAGCAAATCTATGGCGATCCGGGCCTGTACCTGAAGGTGGCTCGCGCCAACAAATTGAACGGCGTTCGCCACCTGCCGGCCGGCACGCGGGTGCGCTTTCCGCCGTTGCAGAAATAACTCATTGCCAACACCAGCATGCCCGCCGAACGCACCCTGCCCATCGCTGCCGAGCACCGCGAGTTCACCATCAAGGTGGACGGCGAGGCGGTGCCACGCGAGCATGCCTTGCAGGCACTCAGCGTCACGGCGGCCGCCAACCGCATCGCCTCGGCGCGCTTGACCTATGTGGACGGGGCAGCCGGTCAGGGCGATTTTCCCTTGAGCAACAAGCCGCCGTTTGCGCCCGGCGCAGCGATCGAGATTTCAGCCGGGGCCGGGGCCAGCCCGGCACTTGTTTTCAAGGGCATCGTCACCGGCATCCGGCTGAAGGTGCGCGAAGCCTCGCCCAGCACCTTGATCGTGGAATGCCGCCACGCCGCGAGCCGCCTGACCCTGGTGCGCCGCAGCGCCAATTTTTTCGACAAGACCGACAGCGATGCGCTGGAGTCGTTACTCGGTGCGGCCGGCGTCAACGGCGACGTGGACAGCACCACCGTCACGCACAAGCAACTGGTGCAGCACGACTGCAGCGACTGGGATTTCATCAACGCCCGCGCGGCGGCCAACGGCCTGCTGGTGCTGACCCGCGCGGCCGATCTGACCATCAAAAAGCCCGAGATCGCCAGCCCCGCCGCCGAGCTGAGCTTTGGTGCGACCTTGCTGGAGATCGACGCCGAGGTCGATGGCCGCGCCCAAACTTCGGCCGTGAAGGTGCTGACCTGGGCCGCAGCCGACCAGGCGGTGACCGCCACCGACGGCGAGCCCCCCACCTTCAAAACCCCCGGCAACTTCCACCCCGACACGCTGGCTGGCGGCGCGGGTGCCGACGCGCTGTTGCTGCGCCACGCTGCGCTCGACGACGCCGAAGCCACGGCGCTTGCCAACGCCACCTGGCAGACCACACGGCTTGATCTGGCCAGCGGGCGGGTGAAATGTGCGGGCATCGCCACGATCTTGCCCGGCGACACCGTCAAGCTCAGCGGCGTCGGCGCGCGGTTTTCGGGCGATGTGCTCATCAGCGGCGTGCGCCACGAGTTCGACACCACCGGCGGCTGGAAAACGCATTTGCAGTTCGGCGGCACCGCCGCCGACCCCGCGCTGCGCGAGCGCCTGCAGAGCCATCGCACCGCCACCTTGCTGGCGCCTGTGGCCGGGCTGCAAGCGGGGGTGGTGACCGACAACGAAGACCCCGAGGGCGAATTCCGCGTGCGGGTGATGCTGCCCCTGGTGGTGGACGGCGACGACGGTGTGTGGGCCCGCGTGGCAGCCGTCGATGCCGGTGCCGACCGCGGCTTTTTCTTCCGCCCCGAGATTGGCGACGAAGTGCTGGTCGGCTTTCTCGATGACGACCCACGCCAGCCGGTAGTCCTCGGCATGTTGCACAGCAGCGCGATGACCGCGCCACTTGAGCCCAGCAACGACAACCCGCAAAAAGGCTACAAAAGCCGCAGCGGCATTCAACTGCTGTTTGACGACGACAAGAAGATCGTGACCCTGCTCACCCCCGGCGGCAACAGCCTGGTGCTCGACGACGACGCCCAGGGCATCACGATCAAGGACCAGAACGGCAACAAGATCGTGCTCAGCAGCGACGGCATCGTGATCGAAAGCAGCAAAGCGCTGACGCTCAAAGCCAGCACCGAAGGCAGCTTCGAAGGCGGCACCTCGCTCGACGTCAAGGCCGGCACGGCGCTGACCTGCGAAGGCACGGCCAGCAACGACATCAAGAGCGGCGGCGTGATCAAGGTGGCCGGCTCGGCCATCCAACTCGGCTAGACGGCAAGGCAAGAACACCATGGCCAGCTTCGACGACCACCCCAATTTCCTCGGCCGCGGCTTCGCCTTTCCGCCAAGCTTTGCAGGCGGGCAGGTGGCCATGGTCGAGGACGAGGCGGACATCCACCAAAGCCTGCAGATCCTCTTCGGCACCCTGCCCGGCGAGCGGGTCTTGCAGCCGCAGTTCGGGCTCGACATGACGCCCCTGCTGTTCGAGCCACTGAGCACCACCCTGCGCACCCTGCTGATCGACCGCATCACCACGACCCTGCTGATCCACGAGCCGCGCATCCGCGTGGTCGAGCTGGTGGTGGACGACAGCGAGGCGCTGCAAGGTCTGCTGCAGATCCGCCTCGACTACAGCGTGCGCAGCACCAACAGCCGCTTCAACCTCGTCTACCCCTACTACCTGGGTGACGCCAACGAGTTGCGCGACCGCGTGTTGCCTGCGCTATGAAACCCCTCGTCCAAGGCGTACCTTGGCCGGCCCCCCGAGGGGGCGGCGATGCTTACCGGCGTGACCGGCAAGCACATCGCCAGTGCGGGCCGGCTTGGGAACGGCCCGGCGCTCGACCCGCGAGTTCCAGGCGCAAATGCTGGAGGGAGAGCTGATGATGGCACGCACCGATCCCATCATTGCCGCACTGATCGCCGAGTTGGGCTGTGCGCAGCCCGAACGCGACGCCGCCGCCCGCGACCCGGCCAGCGCCCCGCTCGATGACCGCGATGCCGACGCCCTGCTGGACAGCCTGCGCGCGCTGGCGCCTCTGATCCGCTTTTATGCCAACGATCCCGGCACAGCCTCCGGCAACTGGCTGCCTTATCTGCCGACCGGCAGCGTCGCCGCACTCAATGCCTTGGCCAAGGGGACGGCAGACAGCGCGGCCGGTGGCGTGGCCCCACACCACGCCTTGATCCTGGCCTTTTTGCGCCAACTGGCCCGCCCGCAAGCCCTGTTGAACCAGTTCACGGCCGAGCATTTGCAGTTCCAGATGCAGCAGGTGCTGGGCTTCAGGCCGCTGCCGCCGCAGCCCGATCGCGCGCATCTGGTGCTCGAGTTGAAGAAGGGCGCGCCAGCCCTGGCGATCACGCCGGAGCAACGCTTCACGGCGGGCAAGGATGGGCTGAAGGTTGAGCAGTTGTTCGCGCCGCTGCGCAGCACGGTGGTGGGACATGCCCAAGTCGCACGGCTGGCGAGCATCCTGCGCGATGGCCAGCGCCTGCTGTTTGCGCCGGTCGCCAATTCCGCCGACGGTCTGGGCGCGCCGCTGGACAAGACCGCCCCCCGCTGGCCACCGTTCGGCCGCACCACCCTGCCGCCGGCGCCGATCGGCTTTGCCCTGGCCTCGTCGGTGCTGCGGCTGGCCGAGGGCGAGCGCAGCATCAGCCTGAAACTGCGTGTCGGCGCTTGGCCGACCGGGCTGACGGCAGCGGCCTTCGCCGCCAGCTTCGAAGCCCATCTGAGCGGCCCCGCTGGTTGGATCGGGCCGCTGACCCTGACCGCCACCTTGGCGGCAGATCTGCTGACGCTGACCCTCCGGGTGGCGTCCAGCGTGCCGGCCATCGTCGATCACGATGCTGCCGTCCATTTGCACGACTTCCCGGCCAGCCTGCCGGTCATCCAATGCCTGCTCAAGCCCGATGCCGCGCTGGGCTATGGTGCGCTGGCAGCCATCACCCTGGCCAATGCGCAAGTCGCTGTCACGGTCACGGGCCTGCGCGGCCTGCTGCTGGAAAGCGACGAGGCCACGCTGAGCCCCAAGAAGGCGTTTTTGCCCTTCGGCCCACAGCCGGTCGTTGGCTCAAGATTTCACGTGGGTTGCGCCGAGGCCCTGGGCAAACCACTGACCTCGATGACGCTCAGCATCAGCTGGCAGGGCGAGCCTGCCGACCTGTCCGCCCACTACGCTCACTACAGCCGGGTCGCGCAGATGAGCAACGGCATCGGGGCCACCGCCACCTGGCGGGATGTGGCCGGCGCTTCGCACACGTCCAGCACCGTCACCCTGCTGCCGCGCTTGGCCCTGCCGCTGACCCTGATCACGATCAACGCCAGCGGGGCGACCAACACCACGCCCAGCCCCGCCCGACAAAACCTGGCCCTGCATGCCAGCGGCAGCGCCAAAGCGCAGCAGCGTGCCGAAAACCGCGAGCGGGCGCAGCCCGTGCATCGCCGCTCCAAAGCCAGCACCTACGGCGAGCACAGCCGCTTTGGCGGCACGCCCGCGATTTCAAACGCCGCCGCGCCCATCGCACGCCCTGGTTTCATCACCTTCAGCCTGGTCGAAAGTCTGCTTCACGGCGACTTCCGTCGCGAGGCGTTGCAGGCCGCCCTGCCCCCGGCCAGCGAGGCCGCGCGCAAGACCTTCGTGCCCACCCTGCTCAACGAGCCCTACACCCCGAAGATCCAGGAGATCACCCTTGACTACGCGGCGCAAAGCGACGCCAGCCGCATCGCCGACCCGGCACTCTCGGCCCTGACCGACACCGACATTCAGTTCTTCCAGATCGACGCCCTGGGCCTGGCGCGCGAGCAGGCGTGGTTGACATCGAGCCGCCCCTGGGCACCGCAAGCCGCCGTCAACCTGCTGCCCGCCCATCCGGCAGCGGCCGAGCTGCTGATCGGCCTCAGCGGCGTGCAGGCGGGCGATTCGGTCAGCCTGTTGCTGCAATTGGCCGAAGGCAGCGCCGACCCACTGGCCGCCGCCCAAAAGCTGCAATGGTCGGTGCTGGCCGACAACGCCTGGCGCGCCCTGGCACCCGGTGAATTGGCGCTGGACACCACCAGCGATCTGCGCCGCAGCGGCCTCATCGCCTGTGTGCTGCCCAAGGAAACCACCACGGCCAACAGCCGCGCGCCGGCGGGCATGGTCTGGCTGCGCGCCAGCACGCCGGCCGAGCCCCAGGGCAACCACAAAGCGGCCTGCGATGTGATCGGCATGTTTGCGAATGGGCTCGAAGTCCAGTTCATCGACCAGGGCAATGACCCCCAGCGACTCAAATCGCCCCTGCCCGCTGCCCACATCACCAAGCTCAAAACCCCGCTGGCTGCGATTAAATCGATCGCCCAGCCCTTTGCGTCCTTCGGCGGGGCGCTGGTCGAGAGCGACGTGGCCCTGGCCCGGCGCGGTGCCGAGCGCCTGCGCCACCGCAACCGCGCCATCACACCCTGGGACATCGAGCGCCTGGTGCTGCAGGCCTTCCCAGCGGTCTATCGCGCCAAGTGCGTGCCCCATGCCAAAAGTACGGCCAGCGGCACCTCTTGGCTGGCGGCAGGCCATTTCATGCTGGTTGTGGTGCCCGATCTTCGCAATATGAACGCCGTCGATCCGCTGCGGCCCCGCGTCGATCTGGACACCCTGACCCGAATCCGCGAATACCTGCTCGCCCGCGTCGGCCCGCAGACGCAGGTTCATGTGTGCAACCCCGGTTACCGGGCGGTGCAGGTCGATTTCAAGCTGCGGCTGCGCAGCGGCAATGGCCTGGGTTTCAACTTCCTGCAGCCGCAGATCGACCTGGCCTTGCAGCAAGCGCTGTCGCCATGGGCGTACGACACAAATTCAAAGGGCACCACGACGCTTGGTTTCGGCGGCCGGGTGCTGCGCTCGGCCCTGCTTGATTTCGTCGAAGACCTGCCCGATGTCGATTTCGTCACCGACTTCCACCTGAACCTGGAAGGCTCGCACGAAGACCTGGCCGAGATCGTGCCGGACGCACCCGACGTGATCCTGGTGTCTGCCGCCAGCCACCGAATTGCGGAGCTTTGACATGACGCCGACCAAATCTCCACTTCATCCGCCCGTCACCCCAGCGAAGGCTGGGGTCCAGGCTCCTGCCGGTGGCGGGCTGGTCGCCAGCACGCCGGTCTGCAAAGACGGGATGCCAGCCTTCGCGGGCACGACGAAGCTGGGCACGGCGGGAGCCTCAACATGACCACGCTCGAACGCCTGCCGCCCATCTCGCCGCTGCCCGACGCCAACCCGGCCTTCGACGCCCGTGCGCTGTTCGACGAAGGCCTGGCCGAGGTGCGGCGCTTGTCCAGCGCCCTGTGGACCGACCACAACACGCACGACCCCGGCATCACCACGCTCGAACTGCTCAGCTATGCCTTGACCGAGCTGTCCTATCGCCACAGCCTGCCGATTGAAGACCGGCTGGCCGGTGACGCTGATGGAAGCCTGCAGTTTTTTGCACCAGAAGCTGTCCTGCCCAACCGCGCGCTGACCGAGCTGGATTGGCGCAAATGGCTGATCGATCTGCCGGGGGTGAAGAACGCCTGGATCGAGGTCGTCACCGACGTCTTTCTGTATGCCGATCTGCGCCGCAAGCAACTGCGCCAAACACCGCCCGAGCATCCGCAGTTTCAAGCGGTGCCGCTGGCCGGCCTGTACCGGGTGCGCGTCGAGTTCATGGACACCATCAACACGCAGATCGAACGCAACGGCGTGCTGGCCGCCGTGCGCCGCGCGCTCGAATCCGCCCGCAATTTGTGTGAAGACTTCATTGAGGTACGGGCCGTGCGGGCGGAATACTTTTCCGTCTGCGCCGAACTGGAGCTGACGCCCGATGCCGACGTGACCGAAGTCGCGGCACAGCTGCTGTTTGACGTCGGTCAGGTGCTGGCCCCGCCGGTACCGAACCACGATCTGGCCACCCTTCTTGCCCGTGGGTTGACCCTGGCCGAGGCCTTTGATGGCCCGCTGCTCGAGAACGGTTTCATCGACGATGCCGACCTGCTGGCCAGCGCCCTGCCGGAAGAAATTCGCCTGTCCGATGTGATCGGGGTGGCCATGGATGTGCCCGGTCTGCGCTCGGTGCGCAGCCTGACGATCAACCCGCTCAAGCGCAGCAACGAGGGCAATGAGGACGCCGCTGACGCCGACCCCACCGAGGTGGAGGCCGAGCCGGTGCCGGTGGCCAATGCCTGGCGTGTGCCGGTGTTGCGTGGCCGCCTGCCACGGCTGTCGCTGAACCAGGGGCGGCTGGTGTTCAGCAAGCGCGGCCTGGCGGTGCAGGGCTGGAACATCGCCGACATGCCCCGCCCCGTCGCTGACCGATTGGCGCAATTGCGCGAGGCCGCCAGGCTGGCCGTCGAAACCCCCGTCACTACAAATACAGGCAGCCGCGCACCCGCACCGCGCCTGGGCAATAGTCGCCCGTTGGCGCACTGGCGGTCCGTGCAGCACGACTTCCCGGCGCTGTACGGCATCGGCGAGGCGGGTCTGAGCAAGCGGGCGTCGCCACAGCGCCTTGCCCAGGTGCTTCAGCTCAAGGCCTATTTGTTGATGTTCGACCAGTTGATGGCCGATCAGCTGGCGCTGTTGTCGCAGGCACGGCTGCGGCTGTCGGTCGCAAAGACAGCGCTGAATCAAGTGGCGCTCGACTTTGGCCCCAGCGCCACGGTGGCACCCCATGTGCTGGCCTCGCAAGTCGTGGGCAGCATGGTTGATGGGGTCGATGAGGTTGTTGAGGTCGACATGATCAAGCTCTACCCAGCGGGGCCGACGCCAGCCAAGCTGCCCTCCGACCTGGTCCAAAGACTGTTGGACGCGCTGGAGTCCTCCGACGCCGCCGCCGCCCGTCAACACCGCTTGCTCGACCACCTGCTGGCCCGCATCGCCGAAGATTTTGCAGACTACTCCGGTGCCATGGCCTCGGCCTTCAACACGGCGAACGGCAGCCTGGTTGGCGACAAGGCACGCTTTTTGACCCAGGCGGCCGAGGTCACGATGAACCGTGCCGGCGCGATGCGCCAACGCCCTGCCCGCGCCGAAGAAATCTGGAACACCGACAACGTCAGTGGCCTGGAGCGGCGCCTGGCAGCCCTGCTGGGCATTGCCGATTTCAGCCGCCGCGACCTGGGCTTGGTCAGTTACGACACCTTCAACGAGGTCGATCGGGTGCCCGACGCGGTGGACGAATACCGCTTCCGCGTGCGTCACAACGTCACCCACAACATCCTGCTGTCGTCCAGCACC
>JBBQKT010000027.1:0-18346 GCA_038327205.1 Burkholderiales bacterium
TCAGCGCCGGTAGCCGTCCCGCAACTCGCGCTTCAACACCTTCCCGATCGCACTTCTCGGCAGTTCAGCCGTCAGCTTCAGATCACTCAGGCGCTGCATCTTGCCCAGACGCCCATTGACCCAATCGAGCAGTTCAGCGGCACTGTCGGTGCAGCCCTCCCGCAGCACCACCCAACCCACCGGCGTCTCGCCCCACTGTTCCGACGGCACGCCTGCCACCGCTGCATCGGCCACGGCCGGGTGCTCGCGCAACACGGCCTCCAGATCGCTGGGATAGATGTTGAAGCCGCCGCTGATGACCATGTCTTTGCGGCGATCAAGCAGGGTCAAAAAGCCGTCGGCGTCGAAGCGGCCAACATCGCCGGTGCGGATGAAGCGCTTGCCGGTTTCGTCGAACCATTCCACCGCGCGGGTCTGCTCGGGCCGGCGGTGGTAGCCGGTCATCATGCCGGGCGAATGGCCGACGACCTCGCCGGTTGCGCCGACCGCCAGGGTGCGGCCGTCTTCATCGATCACGCGCAGGTCGTGGCCTTCGGGCGGGCGGCCGACGGTGTGCAGCTTGTCGGGCCACAGATGGGCGTCGAGGATGCAGCTGCCGCCGCCTTCGGTCATGCCGTAAAACTCAACCAGGCCGCCGGGCCAGCGGCGCAGCACGTCGGCCTTCAGCGCCGCGCTGAAGGGCGCGCTGGTGCAGAACTTGGCCTTGAACGCACTCAGGTCGAAGCGCTCAAACTCGGGCAGCGCCATCAGCCGCTGGTACTGCACCGGCACCAGCATCGTGTGGGTGACCCGCTCGGCGGCGGCCAGCTGTAAATAGGCGGCGGCATTGAACTTGGGCATCAAGAGCACCGTGCCGCCCCAGGCCAGTGCCGGGAAGAACACGACCAGGGTGGTGTTCGAGTACAGCGGCGTGGACAGCAAGGCGACCGTGTCGGGGCCGTAGTCGTAGTTGCGACCGCGCCGCACATGTTGCCAGCGCATGCCGTGGCCCTGGACGATGCCCTTGGGCTCGCCGGTGGTGCCAGACGAATAGATGATGTTGAAGGGCCAGCCGGGCTCGACCGTCACCGGCTGTGGACGGCTGCCCGGCGGCATCAACCAGGCATCGAGGTCATCGAGCGAGCTGACCGGCACCGTGATGCCGTCGGTCGGCACGCTGGCGTCGACAAACAGCCTGCGCGCACCCGCATCGTTCAACATGCGCTGGAAGGCTTCCGGCAGCAGGCCGGGTGCCAAGGGCGCCACCGCCACCCCGGCCCGCAACGCACCGAGAAACACCGCCGCGTAAAGCGTCGAGGCGCTGGCACACAGTGCCACCGCATCGCCGGGCCGCAAACCGTCGCGTTGCAGGCTCGCGGCAACACGGTCCATCAGCGCGTCGAGCGCGGCGTAGTCCAAGGTCAGCGTGCCATCGCTCAAGGCGCGGCGCTTGGGCGCGGCTTGGGCATGCTGGTGGATCAACTCGGCAATGACGCCGAAGTCATGGTCGAACGGGCTGGTCGCTGAAGTCATCCGGCCAGTTTAGAAGCGTTCATCAACCCGACAGCCCGCAGCGCACGCTCAGCGCGCGCGTCAATTCCTCGGACCGGTGGCGGAGCGCCACCGCGCCACCATCGATGCCCTGACTACGGGGCAGCCTGGCCAGGGCCGCGTTGCCGCGGGTTGGCAGGTCCATCAGTGCCCGCCGGATCGCATCGTGGACGAAATCGCTGGGGTTGGCGCCGGGCTGGCTCCACAGGTCTTCATCGATCACCGGCGCGTCCAGCGACCGCAGGGCCGGGATCAGATCGTGGGCCAGAAAGGTGGTCTTGCCGACCCGCCGCTGGCCCGACAGGAACAGGCCCGAGCGCAGGCTGTGATCCAGAAATTCGGGCTTCATCAAAGCTCGGCCATGTTTTGGGCGGGCTGGGTGCGCTTGAAGGTCATGGTTTGGAGAAAATTATCAACACTGAATAATTGCCGATAGACAAGGCAGTGGCTCAATAGTCGCGCTGTCTGGCCGATATCCATAAGCAAGGTGCTTTACGCCGAGCGACGTTCGCTGCGTCTTCTAGTCAGCGTCCACCTGGGGTGATGGGGATTGATCGTGAACGACCATTCGTCCGAGACTGCCGCGACTGCCTCGCCGCGAATGGCAACTGACGCTACCGACAAGGCCCAATTGACCGGTCAACCCGTCGTGGGCAACGCGGTGGATCTGGCGTCGAACGCAGCGCATCGCCGCGCAGGCTTAAGGTGACCGTCCGCCTGCTCGCCCCATGGCGCCAGTACCTCAGGTTGCGGCATCTGGCGCAACTGCTGAAACCCTATGAAGCCACCGAGCCGGTGGCCGGCACCTTTCGGGCGCGGCAATTGCAGGCGGTGCTGCGGCTGACACCGTTGACGATGCTGGCCAATTTGCTCAATGTCAGTCTGGTCGCTGCCACTTTTTGGTCAAGCGACCACCGTTTGTTTTTGTTGCTATGGGCCGGTGGCATCGGCCTGATCGTGCTGCTGGGCCTGCGAGGTTGGCTGCGCTGGCGAGACCGCCCGCCCCGGCTGACGGCTTCCAGGGGCGCAATGCGCCGCGCCATCCACCACGCTGCCGTGCTCGGTGCCGTGTGGGCCACCCTGCCGATCGCCTTGATGCCAGGGAGCACCGGGCCGCAGCAGCTGATGGTGGCCACCATCACCACCGGCATGATGTGCGCCGGTGGATTTGCCCTGGCCACCACGCCGATGGCGGGCACGGTCTTTGTGCTGCTGTTGGGATCGGGCGGGACGCTGTCGCTGCTGCTGGCGGATTTTCCGCTGGCCGTGCCGGTCGGCAGCCTGCTGCTGATTTATATGCTGATCGTGATTGCCAGCGTCTGGTCCACCGCGCGTCTGTTCGGCGCGCGCCTGATGGCCGAGGCAGAAGGCCGCCGTCAGGCCGAAGTCATCGGCCTGCTGCTGCGTGATTTTGAGGAAAACGCCAGCGACCTGCTGTGGGAGATCGATGCCCAAGGCCTTTTTTGCCACGTGACAGCGCGCCTGGCCGAGCTTTTCGGCAAAACGGCCGAGCAGCTGGCGACAGCGCCGGTGGTCGAGCTGTTGCGGCAGCGCCTGCCGGCCGACGACGAGATCGCCGCCGCGCACCTGAACACACTGAGTCTGCATGTCGCCGCCCGCCTGCCTTTTCGCGACCAGATGCTGGCCATGGCGAGCGGGCGGCAGACGCGCTGGTGGTCGCTCAGCGCCAAACCCCTGGTCGATGCCCAGGGCGCACACGCCGGTTGGCGGGGCGTGGCCAGCGATGTCACCAGCGCCCAGAAGGCCAATTTGCAACTGAGCTGGATGGCGCATTTCGACGCCCTCACCGGTCTGGCCAACCGCCACCAATTCCGCAGCCAGCTGGCCCAGTTGCTGGCACCCGAATTTAGCGACATGCGGCCCTTTGCCGTGTTGGGCTTGGACCTGGATCACTTCAAGATCGTCAACGACACGCTGGGCCATGCGGCCGGGGACGCCCTGCTGCAAGAGGTGTCGCGCCGGCTGCAAGAGTGCACGCGACGCAGCGACACGGTGGCGCGGCTGGTCGGTGATGAGTTCGCGGTGATCTTGCGCGATGTGTCCTCCAAGGACGAGGTGGAGTTGCTGACCCGGCGCCTGATCGAAGGCCTGCGAACGCCTTGCGAGGTGCAGGGTTCACATGTGGCGATACGCACCAGCATCGGCGTGGCGATGGCCCCCAAGGACGGCACCGAGATTGATGCCCTGCTCAACCATGCCGATCTGGCGCTGTATGCGGCCAAGGCGGCAGGTCGGGGTGACTTCTGCTTTTTCGTGCCGCAGATGGCCGCCGTCACGCGACGCCGCCTGGCCGTTGAACAAGCGCTGCGCGATGCGCTGGCGCGGGGCGAGTTGTCGCTGGCCTTCCAGCCCCAGATCAGCCTGGCCGACTGGCGGGTGATTGGCTTTGAAGCGTTGCTGCGCTGGCACAACCCTGAATTGGGTATGGTGCCTCCCGCAGAGTTCATCGCCGTCGCCGAGGACGGCGGGCTGATCGCCGAGATCGGCGCCTGGGTGCTGCGCGAAGCCTGCACGCAAGCAGCAACTTGGCCGCAGGGGCTCGGCGTCTCGGTCAATGTGTCGCCGGTGCAGGCCATGTCGGATGCGCTGTGTGGCGTGGTCGAGGCGGCGCTGGCCCAAAGCGGCCTGCCCGCCGCGCGGCTGGAGCTGGAGATCACCGAATCCATCTTTTTAAACGAGACACAGGCCACGATGCGGGTGCTGCAAACCCTGCACGCGCTGGGCCTGCAAATCGCGCTGGACGACTTTGGCACCGGCTATTCCTCGCTGGCCTATCTGCGCCGTTTTCCGTTCGACACCTTGAAGATCGACCGCAGCTTTGTGATGGAGCTGATGTCGCGCCGCGACGCCCGCGCCATCGTCAAGACCATCGTCAGCCTGGCCCGCACCTTGAACATGCAGATCGTTGCCGAAGGGGTGGAAGACGCCGAGCAGATGGATGTCTTGCACCGCTACGGCTGCGATGCGATGCAGGGGTATCTGGCGGCGCGGCCCATGCCAGCGGCGCAGGTCGCAGATTTTCTGCGAGCCTGGCCGCCGGCGGGGCTTCGGCGGCCGTCAGACCTTGAGCCCACCGCTGCGATGCCCTTCGATCCGGGCTGAGTTGTGCACCCGTTGTCGCGTGATCGCCATCACAGCTGACCCCGTAACAACTCCGCAAAGGCCGTTGATGCCGTCAGCCCCGGCGACTCGATGCCGAACCGCTTGCACGACACCAAGCAAGCCGTGCCCGGCCGGGGTCAAAGCGCCCTTGAGCAAGGCCTGCCGAGCATCTTCAACCCAAAAATATGCAAGCAAATGTGACGGTCGACCCTTTTCGCATGGTCGGCGCCTGTGCAACACACAGAGTGTGTCCGCAGTGCAGTCAAAATGCGGTTGAGGCTGCATAAGCAGTGGCCGATTTCCCAAAGCACACGTCATCGCCCATAAGGTCGGCGGCCGTCTGTTCTACGAGCGAGACTAACGAGGATCCATTGAGCAGAAAAACATCGAGCTCGCTGTTTGTAGCGATTGCCCTGGGCGCCAGCATCGGGCTCTTGTTGCCTGCGGTGATCGTGGGCGGCCTGTTGATCGGGCTGCGCGAGCCGCAAGTCACGGCGGCAGCGCAACAGCGCGACCTCGAATCAAAACTCGACGTGCTGGCCAGCAGCCTGCCCGAATTGCTCTGGAACCTGGATGCGGTGGCCGCGCGCGAGGTGGTTTCCGCCATCACAAAATCGCCTGACGTGGTGCGTGTTGTTGTCAAAGATGCATCGCAGGGTGCGGCCTTCATCGACATGGCCTTTCCGGAGCGCAAGCAGGGCCAGACAGCGCGCGGCGAGCGTGAGGTGTTCAGGGGCAGCAGCCGTATCGGCCACATCCAGATCGAAGTCGATAACCACCTGAGTGCGGCCGCCCTCGCCCGCCAGCGCTGGCTCTACGCCGCCACCGTGGGCGGGCAGTTGCTGGCCTCGCTGGCGCTGATTCTGGCCCTGCTCAATTCCCGTGTGATGCGGCCGCTGCGCGAGCTGGGCGGCTTTGCCAATGACCTGGCGGGGGGCCGTTTCACCGCCGAGCTGGCACCCGGCCGGCCGGACGAAATCGGCAAGCTGGGCGGCCACCTCGAACACATGCGCGATGCGCTGCAGCAGCAGTTTGACGCGCAGCGGGCGCTGATCGAGCGCCTTCGCGGTATGGCCGAGACCGTGCCCGGCGTGGTCTACCAGCTGCGGCTGGACAAGCGCGGCGTGTTCACGTTTGCCTATGTCAGCGAGGCGGTGAAGGACTATTTCCTCCTCAACGCAGCCGACCTTGCGCAGAGCGCCGAGCCCTGGTTTGCACAGATTCATGCAAACGACCGTGGCGCGGTGCGCGAGGCCCTCTTGGCCTCCGGCCGTCAGCTGACGCCTTGGCAGCAAAAATTCCGCACCTTGACGGCCAACGGCCAGGAACGCTGGCTCTACGGCAATGCCATCGCCCAGCGAGAAGACGATGGCGGCGTGCTTTGGCATGGCTTTTTGACCGATATCTCCGAGCAGATCCGCAACGAACAAGAACTCAGCAACCACCGCAACCACCTGGAGGTGCTGGTCGCCGAGCGCACCACCGAGCTGGCCGCCGCGACCCAGGCGGCCGAGGCCGCGAGCCTGGCCAAAAGCGCCTTCTTGGCCAATATGAGCCACGAAATCCGCACGCCGATGAACGCCATCATCGGCCTGACCTATTTGGTGCAAAGCAACACCACCGAGCCCGAACAGCAGGCGCGGCTGCAAAAAGTGGCATTCGCAGCCGAGCATCTGCTCAGCGTCATCAACAACGTGCTCGATTTTTCCAAGATCGAGGCGGGCAAATTGAAGCTGGACCACTCCTCGTTCAAGGTCGGCGATGTCCTGGAAAACATCTCAGGCTTGCTGGCCCAGACGGCCGCCGAAAAGGCCTTGAATGTGCAGGTCGAGTTGGATCCGCAACTGCTGACGCAAACACTGATGGGCGACCCACAGCGCATTTCCGAGGTGCTGCTGAACTTTGCCGGCAATGCGGTGAAGTTCACCGATGCGGGTTTTGTTCGCCTGTCGGCCCGCGTCGAGCAGGACGAAGGCTCAGCGCTGAAGCTGCGCTTTGAGGTGCAGGACAGCGGCATCGGCATCGCCGAAGACACACAGGCCCGCCTGTTCCAGGATTTTGAGCAGGCCGACAGCTCCACCACCCGCCGCTACGGCGGCACCGGCCTGGGCCTGGCGATCTGCCGCCGCCTGGCCGACCTGATGCACGGCGAAGTGGGCGTGAGCAGTGCGCCCGGACTGGGCAGCTGCTTCTGGTTCAGCCTGCGCGTGGACAAGATTGGCGCGGCGCTGCCTGGCGCCAACCACCTGCAAGCGCCCCCAACAACACCTCTGGCCGAGCCGACGTTGACCGGCATCACCAGCGGCGCTGCGGCACGCCAGCTGTTGTCGCGGTTTCGCGGCACGCGGGTGCTGTTGGCGGAGGACAACAACGTCAACCAGGAGGTGGCCGTGGCCCTGCTGGGCACCGCCGGCATCATGGTGGATGTGGCCGAAAACGGCCAGCAGGCGCTCGATATGCTGGCCAATCCCGACGGCGGCGGCGACTACGCCCTGGTGCTGATGGATGTGCAGATGCCGGTGATGGACGGCCTGGATGCCACCCGGGCCATCCGCGCCCGGCCCGGTGGCCAGACCATCCCCATCCTGGCCATGACCGCCAATGCCTTTGCCGAAGAGCGTGAGCGCTGCCTGGGTGCCGGCATGAACGACCACGTGGCCAAGCCGGTGGTGGCCGAGCAGTTGTTCACCACCCTGCATCAGTGGCTGGTGTGGCGCGAAAAAGCCGCCGACAAACCTACTGAGACTCTTTGATCAAGCGGCCCGAACTGGCCTGAACCGGCCGCGCGTTCATCGGGTACAGCTTGCTGAAGATACCGATCTGGTTGGCCGACAACTGCACTGGCTGGCGCATCACCAGCCACAACACGCCTTCGGTACAAGGCGGCTCAGTCAGTGAGCCCATATAGGTGAAATAGCCCCGGTCTTCGGGCAGCAGCTGGTTCACGTCGAGCAGGCCGGGGGCGGTCAGGGCCTCGCCTTTTTCAAGCGGCAGATTGTTCCAGATCGTCTGAATCAGGGGCTGCGGCTTGTTCTCGGGCCCCCGCTCCAGCAGCACGGCCAGTATGGCCAGCCTTCCCTCGGCGTCCTTGTGGAGCAGGTGGGCCACCATGTCGAAACTGCGCCCGTTGATGCGTTCTTCGCTGGAGCGATGGAAGTGGAACTGGACCAGCTCAAAACGCCGGCCCATCACGGTCAAGCTGCCGCCGGGGGCGATGTTGACCTGGACGGTGTGACCGTTGTCGATCACCGCAAAACCGCTGGGCGGGTAATCGAACTGCACCTTTTCGAGGTCGACCTTGATGGTGTCTCGGATGTCGATCGGGCTTTGGCGTTTGCCCACCGCACACAGCTTGTTGTCGGGGCTCAGATCGGCCCAGTGCTCGGGCGCGCCGTCGCCGGTGTAGCCCCAAGGTACCGGGGCGGCCATCGCCTTGGGCTCCATCTTCTTTTTGCCTGCCTTGCCCGGTTCTTCCTTAGCGCCAGCCCCTTTGGCGACCAGCTTCATCGCCGGCTCGGCCTTTTTGCTGCTCAGTCGTTCGGCCAGGCGTTGGCGCAGCAGGTCCAGCGGCTCCTCCGCAGGTGCGGATGCAGCGGGCTCAGCGGCCCACGCGGCCGTCACCATGGCAGCCAGCAGCAAGGCGATGGTGCTGCGGCTGAGTTTGGCTTTCGTTCGGTTCATGCACAGCTCCCGGCTGCGACAGGCAGCCTGATCCTGCTGTTTTCGGACAAATTGAGGGCGGCTTAAATGCTGCGCTTGACCAACAGCCACGCGACCAGGCCAATACACATCAACGCCAGCGAAGACAAGGCCAACGCCACGGTCGAATGCATCACCAAGGGCACCAGCACGCCGGCCACAAAGCCATTGGCCAGGCTGCCGATGCAGGCCTGCAGTGACGAGGCCATGCCGCGCCGCTCGGGCACCTGATCGAGCACCAGCAAAGTCACCACTGGCACCATCAGCGCCCAGCCGAACGCGAACACACTGATGGTTGGCAGGGCCCAGAACAAGCTCAGCGGCACGAACAGATTGAGCGCCACATTCAGCAGCGAGACGCTGAACATGATGACGAAGCCGGCGCGGATCTGCCGCTTCGGCAAGACCCGGCCGGCCAGCCGCCCGCTCAGCCAGGCACCGCCCATGATGCCGCCGATGGTGCAGCAGAAAAACCAGAAAAACTGCTGCGGTGCCAGCTGCAAATGCTCACCCAGAAACACCGGCGCCGCCAGCACGTACATGAACATGCCGTTGAACGGGACGCCACTGGCCAGGGCCAGCAACAAGAACTTGCGGCTGCTGCACATCTGCCAGTAACCGCGCATCAGATGGCGCACATTGAAGGGCTGGACCAACTCCTTGTGCAGGGTTTCGGGCAGCAGGCGCCAGTTGGCGACGAACAGCGCCGCACCCACCAGCACCAAAAACCAGAAGATCGAATGCCAGTCGGCATGGACGAACAAAA
Organism: Burkholderiales bacterium; assembly: GCA_038327205.1. Taxonomy (GTDB): domain Bacteria; phylum Pseudomonadota; class Gammaproteobacteria; order Burkholderiales; family Burkholderiaceae_C; genus Paucibacter_A. The sequence goes on from JBBQKT010000027.1 coordinate 9,119, forward strand.
AGCCGCCCACGATGGGGGCAATGGCCGGGGCGACGCCAAAATAGATCGTCACCTGCGACATCACCCGCTGCGCTTCCGACGGCGGAAACATGTCCCGGATGATGGCCCGCGAAACGACGATGCCTGCCCCGGCCGACATGCCTTGCACCGTGCGCCAGAACACCAGCTGCCCGATGCTGCCCGCGAGCGCACAGCCCAGCGAGGCCGCCGTGAACACCGCCATGCCCCACAACACGACCGGCCGGCGGCCCAGGCTGTCCGACAAGGCGCCGTGGACCAAATTCATCACCGCAAAGCCGAACAGATAGCCCGACAGCGTCTGCTGCATCTGCACCGGCGTCGCATCCAGGGCGGCCGCAATGCCCGAGAACGCGGGCAGATAGGTGTCGATCGAGAACGGGCCGATCATGCCCAGGCAGGCCAGCAAGACGGCAAGTGCCCAGCGCGGCGCACGCCACAGGCGGCTGGCTTCAGGATTCATGGGGTGGGGGAAGGGTCAGAGGTCAGGGGCAACACGCCAGTTTAGCGGTGCCCCCTAAACTGGCCGCATCAAAGGTTTCACAGAGCAAATGATGATGATGATGAGCGAGCCGTTGAACATTGGCGTGATCGGCCTGGGTGTGATGGGCCAGCGGATGCTGGCCCGACTGGCCCAGCACCCGAGGCTGCGCGCCACCGCAGTGTGGGACGCCAATCCGGCCGCCCTCGCGCAGACCCTGGCGCGCTATCCGCAGTTGCAAGCCGCCAGCGACGCGGCCACGCTGATCGCCACGCCCGGTCTCCACAGCCTTTACATCGCCACGCCGCCGGCACCGCATATGGCCCTGTCCGAGCTGGCCTTCGATGCGGGGCTGGCCGTCTTTTGCGAAAAACCGCTGACCGTCGATTTCGCCGCAGCGCGGCGCTGCATCCAGCGCATCGAGACCGAGGGCCAGCGTGCGGCAGTCAACTTCGCCCTGGCATCGACCCATGGCCTCGCCCTGTTGCAGCACAACTTTGGCAGCGGCTCGGCCCAGCCTTTGGGCGCGCTGACCGGCATCGAGCTGGACATCGCCTTTGCCGCCTGGCCCCGCCCCTGGCAGGCTGCGGCCGGTGCCTGGCTGAGCGAGCGGGTTGAAGGCGGCTTCACCCGCGAAGTGCTGTCGCATTTCATCTTCGTGCTGCAACGCGTGCTGGGGCCGCTGAGCGTGCAGGCAAGCAGGGTCGATTACCCGGCGGGCGGCATCGCGGCGGAAACCGCCTTGCGTGCCGAACTGAAAGCAGCGGGCGTGCCGATACACATCGAAGCGAAAGTCGCCGGCAAGATTGCAGACCAGAACCGCATGGTGTGGCGCGCGGCCGAGGGAGAAATTGCGCTGAGCACTTGGTTCAGCCAGATTACTCAGCAGCCCAATGACACCGCCCTGCCCGCTGCTATTGATCAATTGGACCAATGGGCCGCCCTGATCGAAGGTCGCCCGCACAGCCTGCCCGGCTATGCCGAATCGCTGGCCGTGCAGCAGACGATTGAAACGCTGCTGAAACCTCAGGATTGATGCAACATCATCCCGGCTAGGCACGACGACGAAGACAGTGCTCCTGGCACGGCAAGGAGGAGGAACGACGCTGGGGCTGAGCCCGGACACACAACGGGCCCAATGGCCAGTTTGTGCCTGGCAAAGGCCACAGGCCTCTGGCCCGGGGCGGTGTTGCGTCAATCCTGAAAAGTGTGAAGCAAGCCGATAGGCCGGATTCTGTGCAGCGCCTGACTCTTGCGAGACCGACGCCGTGACCGCCATTCCTCTTGGCCGGGCATCGCTGCCCGGCTCGGTGCCACCTACCCGCCAGCTCTGCGAGCCGCATCAATACTGGCCTACTTGGTGTTGCTGCGCGTAGAGATTGCCCGTTTCACCCGATCTCAGGGACTGCGTCCCTGATCCCGCAGGGCTTGCGCCCCACACGTTTGATCGACTCGTCTCTGTTGCTCTGATCCTCGGCTCACGCCGGACAGCCGTTAGCTGCTACGCCGCTCTATGCAGTCCGGACCTTCCTCCAGCCCCATGTTTCCATGATCGGGCCAGCGGCGGTCTGGCTTGCTTCACCGCCGCATTATCGGCGACGTTTGGGCAGGCCGAGGCTGCGGTGCCGCTTCGGCCCGGCTTGGCAACATATCTCGTTACACCTTGAGCGTCGGCTGCAATCTTGGGTGGGACGTTGAAGAGGTACAGCAACGACCGAACGCGCCTCATGATCTCAACAAAGCACCAACAACCCTCGTCCAACAGTCGTGGCCTGCGCTCGGCCGGGGTCGCTTCAATTTTGGGCTTGGCCATGGCCTTGTCCGGCTGTGGTGGCGGTGTCGAGCTTGGGATATTCGACATCTCGGTGCTGGTTGCTGGTCAGCCGATGAGCGGCGACTACGGCCCCGCGAACTCTCCAACGGTGTATGTCAGAGCGGGCCAGTCCTTCGAACTCGACGCCCATGAGTCGGCCATATGGACACTCTATATCGGCGGTTCGGCCATTCGTGGCACTGGCGCAGCCATCAGTTATGCGGGGGCCGATGTGAGACTGACTGCGGTGAGCCCGTCCCGCATCGCCGTCGACACCTATGCCGCCTACCGACTTAACGGGCCGGTTGCTGTCACGCTGGTGGCGACATCAACCTACGACGCCGCGCAGGTCGCGACGATCAACGTCCTCATCACGAATTGACAGCAACCGGGGCCCGATCGCCGCATATGCCCAAGCCCGAATAGCTTATGAATTTTTGGTCGACTGCATGACAGCCAAGATCGTCGCCACCACATTACGATCTGCAGCCTACACAGGAGACCCAGATCATGCCCGCCAACACCATTCTCGACACCATCGGCAACACCCCCCACATCCGCGTCCAGCGCCTGTTCGGCCCCGACGCCCATGTGTGGATCAAGTCGGAGCGCAGCAATCCTGGCGGCTCGATCAAGGACCGGATCGCGCTGGCCATGGTCGAAGCGGCGGAAGCCAGCGGCGCCCTAAAGCCGGGCGGCACCATCATTGAGCCCACCTCGGGCAATACCGGTGTGGGCCTGGCGATGGTGGCTGCCGTGAAAGGCTACAAGCTGATCCTGGTGATGCCCGACAGCATGTCGGTCGAGCGTCGCCGCCTGATGCTGGCCTATGGCGCCAGCTTTGATCTGACGCCCCGTGAAAAGGGCATGAAGGGCTCGATTGCCCGCGCGCAGGAGTTGGCGGCTGAGCACCCGGGCGCCTGGATCCCCCAGCAGTTTGAGAACCCGGCCAATATCGCCGTCCACGTAAAAACGACGGCGCAGGAAATCCTGCGCGACTTCCCCGACGGCCTTGACGCCATGATCACCGGCGTGGGCACCGGTGGCCACCTGACCGGCTGCGCCGAGGTGCTGAAGAAAGCCTGGCCCCAGCTGAAGGTGTTTGCGGTGGAGCCGGCAGCCTCGCCCGTCATCAGCGGCGGCGCACCGAGCCCGCATCCGATCCAGGGCATTGGCGCGGGTTTCATCCCGACTAATCTGCACACCGATCTGCTCGACGGCGTGATCTTGGTCGAGGCGGAAGAAGCCCGCGAATATGCGCGCCGCAGCGCCGCGCAAGAAGGCATCCTGGTCGGCATTTCCAGCGGGGCGACCCTCGCCGCCATCGCCAAGAAGCTGCCCGAGCTGGGTGCCGGGGCCAGGGTGCTGGGGTTCAACTACGACACCGGTGAACGCTATCTGTCGATAGAAGGTTTCTTGCCGGTCTGAGTGCACCAAGCGCGTCGCCATTACGGCTTGGCAGGCGTCTGCTTCGCAGTCGTGAACGCCCGCCGCTCCGCCTCTAGCAACGACGCAACGCCGATCGGCAAGGTGGTGCGGGCCAGACAGCGGCAATCCGGTTGGATACCTGAACGGAACAGTACGCGGCGGGCATAGACCGCCGACAGCGGGCTGGCGCTGGTAGCGATGAGCGGGGGGCGCCTGGCAACACGCTTGAACGTCGCAAGGATCTCTGCGATCGTCAGCGGTTGTTCGGACCCAATGATCTTGATGCATACCGAGGTCATTGAGCGGCTTCGAAGACAAGCTATAGCTGCGGTCGCCGCATCATCGGCCTCGATGTAATCTCGGATCGTGTCGAATGGAACAAAAATCTGGATCGGCCGCCGACGCACAATCGAACGCGCGATGTGAGAAAGCAATCCCTGCCGCTTGCCTGTCGCCTGGCCAGGCCCATAAAGTGTGGTGATGCGCGCCAGCAGCGCGCGGCTCTCAACGCGGTCACGCACGAAGTCGGCTACGAGTGCCTCCTGCCGCAACTTCGCACGCGCATAGGGGGTCGTCGGCGCCACAGCGCTGGACTCGGTGATGACAGCGTCGGCGGCTCCTGCGTAAATCGCTCCGGCCGAACTGGCGAGCGCCACGGCTGCGGGTCTCACGCGCAACTCGGGAGATCGCGCCAACAACTCCAGCAGGAGTTCGAGACTGCGCGTTTCGACGGCCATATCGGCATCCAGGCTGGCCATCGCGCCTATGCCGGCCGCCCAGTAAAGCTCCCAATCAGCATGCTCGCGAACATCGAGCGCAAATTGAGCCACCGCTTGTTCAAGCGCTGCGGGCATCGCCTCTTCGTCGTGCCACGGTAGTCGACATGCAGGGGTGTACAACGCTGTCTGCTGAACTGAAAGCTGCCGCACAAGGGCAGCGCCGAGCAGGCCGGAGGCGCCGAGCACCCAGGCCAGCGTCATGACGAGCGCAAGGGCGGACGTGTTGGTTTGGTTGTGATGACGTAAAGCGGTTTGCCCATCACAATGCCCATTGTCACGACCAAGTACTCGGCGATGACACCCAGCGATGTGAGGATGCAGCCGGAAAAGAAGGCGACGATGATCAGCAGTGAGGCCCAGCCTTGAACAGGCACATTACCCCACAGCTTGCCGAACAACGCATACATTGCGATCGCGATCGCCAACACCATACTGCCGAAGCCCAAGATCGTGATCAAGCGCAACGGCCGCGTGCCGGTGGTGAAGATCAGGTTCCAAAAATGGGCCAGTAGTTTCCAGAAGGTATAGCCAGAAGGACGGTCAATTTCTTCACGCAGTTTCAGCGGGCAATGGCCGATTCGCCCCGTGATCCAGTACAAGCCCATATCCAGGTACACCCCATTGCCGCAATAGGCCGCCAGCGTACGAGCAATCTCGCCTTCGACCATTCGGAAGCTGTTGAACTGGCCAATATGTTTGTTACCAAGCAACTTGCCCGTCAAGCCCTTGGCGCCTCGGCTGCAGGCATTGCGAAACCAGCCATGCGGCGGAGGATTGGTCGGGCGCGCGTAGACAAGCTGCAAGGCTTCGCCAATCGCCATGTCCAACATTGCTGCGATATCGGTCGGATCTTGTTGGCCATCTTCGTCAAGCGTCACCACCCAGTCGCCGGTCGCGCTGGCCATGCCCGCCAGCGTCGCGGCGTGCTGACCATAGTTGCGTGACAGCCAGACCGGGCGAACAAAGGCATGTTGTTGGGCCAGTGCCTCGATCGTCCGATCAGAACGGTCTGGGCCGCAGTCATGGACAAGCAGCAGTTCGCCAACCACGAAACGGTGACCCGCTGCCGTCTCTTGCTCCACCGTCAACGGCAAGATTTCATTGACCAACGACGACAAGGTCGTCTCGCCACGGTAAACCGGCACGACCAGCGTAATTCGATAGACCACAGAGGTGCTGCTTCTCATCCTAGTGTTCCCGATTGCGCAGCCCCTGCGCAGCCGCATTTACCAAAATACCGCGTAGAGGCCGACAGTCCAGCCAGAGCCGCGCGGCGAAAGCGCCATGCTTGGGAGCTGACATAAATCGGACCGAATACCAGTGGAATAGTCACATACCAAAATTACTGAGAAAAATAGAAATCTGGAGTTGACTATTCTTCACGTAAGTTGCTGCATTCCATCACCCACTCGGTGTATGGGATGCGACTGCGGCGGCGAATGAATCCGTTCACCACTTCAAAGGTATTCAACGGCAGTGCACGATAGCCATCCTGATCCCGCACATTTCTGCCACGGTCACTTGCAATCAGGAAGTGCGCAATGGAACTTTGACTTGAGACGAAACATGGGTCGATCGTAACCACGCGGCCGGCAGGCCTGAGAGCCGCCTTTGCTAATTTAAAAAGACCATCGGCTTCGATATCGCTGAGGTGATGCAATACGCCAAGCGCAATTACCAGATCGAACTTCGGCAACTGGCTGACTTGTTGGCTATCAAGCATTCCGCAATGAAAATTTCCTCGTGCACCGAATCGCACCTTGGCCGCATCGATATAAGCTGCACTGATGTCAAAGCCCCAATAATCAACATCTGGCGGCAAAAAATTAATAATTTCAGCAGTGCCACAACCAATGTCAAGCACCCGCATCCCAGCGCTCAAGCGCATCTGATTACGCACCAAATCCTTCCGAATCTCTGCCGCGCCCAATAAGTTCTGGAATGCATCATAAATCCGAGGATTCGAGAAGATCGACCTTAACCCGTGAGTAATTTGACTCATCAAGCTATCCCTTCGATATCACAATGACGCCAATAATTACCAGCAAGGTTCCGGCAATTTTTGGAAGCGTTATCGCTTCGTTGAAGAACAAGATACTGGCACCGATGACCAAAATATAGTTGAGACTAATGAATGGATAAGCATAACTGATCTCAAACCGAGTCATTGCAAGCATCCATGAAACACCTGCACAAAATGTCGCCAAAATTCCTGATATCACCCATGGGTTTAGAAGCAACCCAATGATGAACCTGGACTTCCCGACCCCATCAGCCGGCAAATCACCTGCCGCTGAGACCTGCCAGCGCATCATTAACTGACTATAAACAGTAAACACGATGGTGGCCAATATGTAAAAATGATCAATGATTCGAGTCATTAAGATTCCCTGCAGCGAAGGCGCAAAAAATATCTAAAGAGGGTAGTTAGATGATTTACTTATCCAGAAATTACTTCTTTTCTGAAATCTGGCGAATTCGTATCCAGCAAAGTTTTCAAAGTCATTAAAGCTGCTGGAATAAAAAGTATCAGGACCACCATATTTGTCCTAACTTCCTCGTAGTTTGTCAACAAAATATAAACAATAGTCAACGCAAAACCAAACACAACAGAAAAAAGCGTAAAAACGCCTTTTCGACGCAGATCAATCAACGCCAAAATGGCCGGCAAAGCATAAACCAGCAGTGGAGGGAACTTTACGTGCATGATCGCCAATTTTTGCAAATTAGTCGACAACTGCTGCCCTATTGCATCCAATGAAAAACGGGAAATCTCATTTGGATCAGGGTATGCATACCCGATTAGAATATAGGTTCCAAAAGAAAGAAACATCAAAAACAGCGTCTCGTACGCAGCGGTTTTTTTGGAATTACCTCTAAAGTAGATCATGCCATAAAATAGCGGCATCAAGATGGTATCAAATTTAACGAATACACTAGCTACCAAGCAGACAGCAAGCGGAACGAACTTGCGAGTCGCAACAAGATAAAGCAGTAAAATCCAAATCGCAAGTTGAAGGCGATCCCAAGGATGGAAGAGTTGAAAAAAATAAGTCAGCGGTAAGCTGGCACACAGATACATAACACCCAATAAACAGTAAATATCAGAAAACCATATCCTTAGGTATAAAAAGAAAGCAAGTAACGAGATAAATAGGAATATCGAGTCGAGCAACTTGTAGATTTTCCCAACCGCCAGACCAGTCACTCTTCGAAGCCCCTCGGCAATATAGACAACGCCAACCCGCTTCTGTGTTGATAGGGCTCCGACTTCCGCCCAAGTCCCACCATTCGGGGCTTTATTGGCAAGAATTGCAAAGTGCAAGTCTTCGCGCGGGCCTTCTAATTTTGCTGAGTAGATCGTGATGTCACCGAGCCAAGCCTGTAATCCGATAGTCACAGTGGCTAACAACCAAAAAAGGGCGACGATACCCAGTATTCTGCGGCTTCTCAAACCATGCTCCCACCAGTTGAACAGTTGCCATATAGAGTTTACGGGCACACCTGAGACTGCAGTACACGGAATGAGATTTATGTGTGCAGTCGTCCTGTAGAAAAGACAACGGCCGACCTTTTTTGATAACCAGGCTGCGGGACGGGGCTTGCGAGCAGTAGAGTCCTCGTTGCAGTACCGCCACGCAAGAGGCTTTCAGGTTTGCAGGACTGCGGTTAGCGCAACATAACAACGACAATCGTCTGACCCGTCAACCAGCCTTTATCAAATCGCCACCACCGTCAACGACCTCTTATTCGCCGCAACTGATACGTTCCGGCACGCCGAGAGCCAACGATCGTCGGTGAAGGATGTCCGGCACATTTGCCGACAGACCCGGCCGTCGCGGTGAGCCAGCACGCGGAGCGCGCGAAGAGCTATTCAGCTACCGACCTGAAAGTTGACTTGGCTCATTTCAGACAGCGTCAGCCTTTCAGTCGGCGTGCTGCGTCAATCCGTCTCGTCGTCGCTTTCGGACGGGTCACCGTCCTTATTTGCCTGGCGCTCGAGTTCGGCTTGCAACGGCCGCAAGGCATCAATCAACTCGCCCGGTGGCTTGGCATCCACCAAGCGAACCGCCGGTGGGGCAAGCACACTCAGGTACGGCGGGCCGAACCAATGCTGCTGCTCCTGGCGGCGTGCCGCCGTCAGCACCAGACCACCGATCAGCAAGCCCCCCAGCACCAGGGCCAGGGTGCGTTTTGCGCGCGGCCAGACCAGGCTGGCGTGCCACCACAACAGTGCGACGCTGCCGATCGGCACGAGCATCGAATCCAGCACCATCAGACGCGGCCAGGAGAAGGCAAACGCCAGCAGGCCGAGCGACCAGCCGAGCAGTTGGAGACTGCTGATGGCCACCAGCACCCGGCGCAGATGGGTGCTGAACGGGAAGCGGTGCTGAAACAGCTGGGTCACCAAGGCCCATAGGGCCGCCCAGGCCAGCACCACGGCCAGGGGCATCAGCACCGGGCTGACGTAGTCCACCCAGGGGGAACCAGGGTTCAGCGACAGGTATTGCTCGCCGCCCAGCAGCAGCACGAACAGCAGCAGCAAGGCCGGCAACCAATAGGCAGGACGCTTCACCTCGCGCTGCTGATGGGCTTGCAAAGGAAGTTCGGCATCAAGCGCATCGGCGGCGCTGCGCCAACGCAGCTGGGTGCTGCCGAGTTGGAACAGCACCGGGCCGACCAGGGCGGCCTCGTCACCCGGCTGCAAG
>JBBQKT010000028.1:0-18082 GCA_038327205.1 Burkholderiales bacterium
CTGCTGGTGATTGCGCTGTGGCGCGCGGTTTGGACCTGATTTCTGGAGTTGATCATGCTGTTTCCTGAAGAACTCGAACTGATCGACCGCATCGGCCTGGCCCTGACCCAGCGGCGCGAACGGATGGGCACGGCCGAGTCCTGTACCGGCGGGCTGATCGCGGCGGCCTGCACCAGCTTGAGCGGCTCCAGCGCCTGGTTCGAGCGCGGTGTGGTCAGCTACAGCGATCAGTCCAAGAACGAATTGTTGGGCGTGCCGGCCGGCCTGATCGAGTTGCACGGCTCGGTCAGCGCCGAGGTGGCGACCCATATGGCGCGCGGCCTGCTGGCCCATGCGCCGATCGACTGGGCGCTGTCTGTCACCGGCATTGCCGGGCCCACCGGCGGCAGCGCGAACAAGCCGGTCGGCACGGTCTGGCTGGCCCTGCTGCACGCGGGTGAGCCGGTCAAGGTCTGGTGCGAGTTGTTTCCTGGCGATCGGCACGAGGTACGGATTGCCACCTTGCGGGCCGGGCTGATGGCGCTGTGCGAGGCGCTGGAAGACAAGGCCATCTGAGAACTTCAACGGCTCAGCGCCTCAGCGGCCGCCCAAGCTGCCCATCATCGTTTCGACCGATTCATCGCCCAGCTCCGGGGCCGTCCATTGGCCCAGCCAGTCGACGAACTGCGCTTCCGGCATCGGGCGGCCGATGAAATAGCCTTGGGCCTGGTCACAGCCCAGCGCCGCCAGCAGCTTCCAGGCTTTGGCAGTCTCAACCCCCTCGGCGACGACGGTCAGGCCCAGGTTATGGGCCAGATCGATGGTTGAGCGGACGATCTTGGCGTCGTCCAGATCACGCTCCATCGCCATCACAAAACTCTTGTCGATCTTCAGCTCATCGACCGGCAGATTCTTCAAATACGCCAGCGACGAGAAGCCGGTGCCGAAGTCGTCGATGGACAGCTTGAAGCCCATGGCGCTGAGCTGTTCGAGCGTGTTGAGCGCCCGCTGTGGGTCGTCCATGATGGCGCTTTCGGTGATCTCCAGGCACAGGGCTTTGGGCTCAACGCGGCTGTCGCCAATCCAGCTTCGGATCTTGGTCGGCAGGTCCTGGTCCATCAGATCGCGGGTCGACAGATTGACTGAAATGCGCAGCGCCAGGCCGGCATCGTCGGCACGCCGCCAGGCCCGTGCCGATTCGGCCACCACCCAGGCGGTCAGCGTGCGGATGAAGCCGGTCTGCTCGGCAAAGGGGATGAACTGCATCGGCGGCACCAGGCCACGCGTCGGGTGCTGCCAGCGCACCAGGGCTTCGGCGCTGATGACGCGGCCGCTGGTCAAGTCGACCTTGGGCTGCAGATACAGCCGCAGCTCGCCGCCCTCCACCGCGCGGCGCAGCTCGCCCAGCATCGTCAGTGACTCTTCGCTGCCGGCGTCGAGCTGCGCGGTGTAGGTCATGCTGCCGCTCTGCCGACCTTTGGCGTTGTACATGGCCAGCTCGGCGCGTGACAGCAGCAGGTTGACTTCGGTGCCGTGCGCCGGTGACAACACGATGCCGACGCCCGCGCTGACGTCCACCGTGTGGTTGTTGATGCGCAGCGGCTGCTCGAAATCCTGCGCAATGGCCCGAGCCGTTTGCTGCGCCCGGCTGTCGTCGGCATTGGCAATCAGCAGCGCAAATTCATCGCCACCCAGGCGCGCCAGCTCGGCCCCCTGCGAGGCGCACAGCAATTGCAGCCGCTCGGCCACGCCCTTCAGCATGGCGTCGCCGAACTCATGGCCCAGCACATCGTTGACATGCTTGAAACGGTCCAGCCCCAAGCGCAGCATCGCGAAGGGGATGTTCTGCGCAATGCGCTCGGCGAGGCGGCGCTTGAACTGTTCGCGGTTGGGCAGGCCGGTCAAATCGTCCCAATAGGCCAGCCGTTCGGCCTTGGCGGTTTGTTCCTGGATGCCTTGGCGCATCAGCTCAAAAGCCGCCGCCAGATCGCCCACTTCGTCGCTGGAGGTGCGCGCAACAGGGGTGCCGTAGTCGCCACACCCCAAACGCTCGGCCGCTGCCGACAGGGCCTTGAGCGGCTCGCTGATGCGCCGCGCCAGCAGCACGCTGAAGAACGCAAAAAAGCCGACACCGACCACCGTCAGCGCCAGCAAGGTCAGCTGCAAACCCCGGTACGGGGCCACCGCCTCGTCGAACGAGCGCAGCAGCACAACGCCCAGCCGGTATTCCGCCACCTGCTCCAGCGACGACAAGCTGCCCCGCCATTGCTCACCGCTGATCTCGGCCGGGAACAGGCCCGAGCCGCGCGGGATCTGGTGGCTCAGATTGCTGGCCTGTGCGCCGTCGAGGCTGCTGACCAGGGGTGTCCAGGTCTTGCCATCGTTCTTGACCACGACCACGCCCTGCAGCTCGGACAGGGTTTTCATGTCTTGCAAGGTCGTGCTGTCGAGGACGAAGCCCATCAAGATCCAGCCGACCGGGGCTGGCGTGCGCACCGGCACGGCCACCACCTGGTAGGCCTTGCCATCGAGCAGGGCGAGCTGCACATCGTCGGCGGCGGCGCGCTTGTCGCCCTGCGCAATTTTTTGCGTCAGCAGGCTGAGAAAACGGCCGGCGTCTTCGCGGGTGGCGGCCACCAGCTTTTTGTCGGTGTCGAAATAGGCCACCACTGTCGCGCCGATCCGCTCGCCCTGGTTGAGCAGGGCGTCCTGGATGGTCTCCACCGTGCCGGCCTCGGCCAGCGGCAGGCCCACCGCCTTTTTGAAGCCGTAGTCCTGGGCCAGCAGGGCGGCGGCGTCGCTGCGCTTTTCGGCCTCCTGCACCAGCAGGCGGCGGAACACCCGCTCACCGGTTTTTAGCTCAGCGGCGATGGCGGTGTCGGCGTTGCGGCCGATGCTGTTGCGGATGACCGCAAAGCTGGCCAGTTGCACGACCAGCAGCAGCGCCAAAAACAGCGCGACGATGCGGCCCTCAAGTCGCCGCAGGTTGAGGAAGGCAGGCAGGCTCATGCCGAGATCACCCCGTCATTCGCTCAGGCTGACGGTCGTGAGACCGGTGCTGCTGCCGACGTTCAGCGTCTGCGTGACAAAGGTGGGCGTCTTCATGCCGCTGAACCAGAGCTTCATCGGCTGCTCGCCGCTGGGCAGATCGGCAAACCGGGCCATGCCCGCCGCATCAGTCTTGGCAAACAGCGCGGTATCGACCACGACGATGTGGGCACTCATGCGGTCATGGATATTGCAGCCCAGGGCGGCGATGCCGGGCTTGTCGAACACGATCGGCTCGCTGGGCGTGCCCGAGTAGAGCTTGGTCTCGAACACCTTGATCGGTGAGAACGAATAGACGTGGTGGCGCACGGTGTCGAAGTTTGGGAAGCTCACCGCCGTGCCGGTCTGGATCACCAGCACCTGGGGCGCGAACTGGCGGTCGCGCTGGGCCATCTCGGCCCGGGCGGTGCTGGTCTTGGCCGGCCGGCCGCGCACCTCAACGGCCACCACGGCGTCGACCAAGGGCTGGCCGGCGCTGTTCTTGATCTGCACGGTCCAGGGCACGGCCTGGGCCGCCAAGCTCGTCAGGAGCGTCGCCGCGAAGATCGTCGTTTTCTTCCACATCGTCGTTATTCCAATCGCGCTCAGTTCGTTGGCACGATAGCGCGTTTCATTGGATCTGAAAGCGGGAGTAGGGCGTGTTTCGTCGCTGGATCACCGCTGACGCGGTGGCAGATCTACGCTTGCAGCGCCAGCTTCGGCCCCCGCGCCGCCGTCGTCTCCACCAGCATCAGCGCCAGCCGGCGCAGCCCGGCCCAGGCGTCGAGCGGCCATCCGGGGTGGCGCAGGCCCTTGACCAGGCCGTCGCAGACCTGCGCCGCCTCGACCAGCCGGGCCAGATCGGCCGTGTGCAGGCCCGGCACGATGCGTTCGAACAGCCGCTCTTTGGGGCCCCACACGCGGGACGCACGCAGCGCCATCGGCAGCGGCTGGCCGCTGTCCACCGCGTCGCGCACGCGCTTCAGCGCACGGATGTCTTCGCTCAAGCTCCAGTGCACCAGCACGGCGGCCTCGCCCTCGGCTTCCAGGCCGTCCAGCATCCGGATCACGCGGGCGACCTGGCCGCCGAGCACCGCTTCGCTGAGCTTGAAGACATCGAAGCGGGCCACATCCAGCACGGCGGCCTCGATCTGCTCGTAGCTCAGCAGCCCGGCCGGGTGCAAGAGGGCGAGTTTTTGCAACTCCTGATGGGCGGCGAGCAGATTGCCTTCCACCCGGTCGGCAAAAAAGCTCAGGGTGCGCTGGCCGGTCTCGCCGTCCTCAACCCGCTGGCCCTGCGCCGCGAGGCGTTGGGCGATCCATTGCGGCAGCTTGTTGCGCTCGACCGCATCGACCCGCACCGTCACGCCCGCCGCGTCCAGCGCCAGGAACCAGGCACTGGTCTGTTGCGACTTGTCGAGCTTGGGCAGGGTGACGACCGTCACCACGTCCTCAGGCAGCCGCGCGCAATAGCGCTGCAAGGCCTCAGAACCGTCCTTGCCGGGCTTGCCGCCGGGGATGCGGATGTCAATCAGCTGGCGCTCGGCAAACAGGCTCAGCGCCTGCGCTGCGCCCAGCACCGCCGTCCAGTCGAAATGCGCGCCAGCGACGATGAAGACCTTGCGTTCGCTGTAGCCCTGCGCCTTGGCCGCCGCGCGGATGGCGTCGGCCGCCTCTTGCGCCAGCAGCGGTTCGTCGCCGTAGATGGTGTAGATCGGTCGCAGGCCTTTGGCGAGCTGCGGCGCGAGGGCGTCGGGGCGGAGTTGCATGGTCAATCTTGGCGCTGCGAGCCGTCATGCCAGCGCAGGCTGACATCCAGAACTCGTTGCAGTCGGCCTGGACGCTGGATGCCAGCCAGCGCTGGCATGACGGGCTGTGGTGAGAGGGTGTGGCTCATCAGCTTGGCAACTTCACCGCTGCCAGCCGCCGCATCACCTGCGCGATGGCGTCTGACTGCATGGCCCGGTACAGCGCCGCTTCTTCCTGTTCCTTGGCCAAGGCCTGGCTTTCGGTGTAGTTCATTTCGCGGGTCATCACCAGCTCGGTGCGCGGCAGCAGCAGCTCGCCGCTGGGGGTACGCAGCAAAAAATCCAGCCGCAGCCGCAGCTGCCATTCCCGCACCTGGCCGGCACTGGTCGACACCACGACGGTTTTGTCGCGCGAATCGCGCAGCGCCTCCAGCACGATCTCGGCCTTGTTGGCATCGGGCTGCAGGGTCACCGTCGTGCGGCCGAGCTGGCGCTTCAGTTCGGCGGCCATCGGCGAGTTGGGCAGAAAGCCGGTCAGCGCCAAGCTGCGGAACAGCATCTCAGGCTCGCGGCGCAACGCGAAGCCGCAGCCTGCCAGCGAGGCCAAACCGAGGAGTGCTGAGCGGCGCAGCATCCTTAGGCGACCACGTTCACCAGCCGACCCGGCACGATGATGATTTTCTTCACCGGCCGGCCTTCGCTGAAGCGGATCGTTTCCTCGTTGGCCAGGGCCAGCGCCTCGATCACCGATTTGTCCGCCCCGGCCGGGAACTTGATCGCGCCGCGCAGTTTGCCGTTGACCTGCAGCATCAGCTCGATCTCATCCTGCACCAGGGCCGCCTCGACCACCTGCGGCCAGGGTGCATCGAGCAGATCGCCGTGTTCATCGGCAAAGCCAAGCTGCGTCCACAGTGCGTGGGTGACATGCGGGCAGGCCGGGTAGAGCGCGCGCAGCAGGATGGAGAAGCCTTCGCGCACCGCAGCAGGCGCATGGCCTTTGAAGCCTTCCAGCGCATTCAGCAACTTCATGCCGCCGGACACGACGGTGTTGTATTGCATGCGCTCGTAGTCGTAGCTGATCTGCTTGAGCACCGTGTGCACCTCGCGGCGCAGGGACTTGCCCTCGGCATTGAGCTGGGCAAAGTCTTTGCCTGCCGTCTTGATGACGTCGGCGTTTTTCGCACCAAAGGCCCAGACCCGCTTCAGGAAGCGGTGCGCGCCGTCCACACCGGCATCGTTCCATTCCAGCGTCTGCTCCGGCGGCGAGGCGAACATCACGAACAGCCGGGCGGTGTCCGCGCCGTACTGGTCGATCAAGGCCTGCGGATCGACGCCATTGCTCTTGGACTTGGACATCGTCGTCATCTCATAGTCGAGCGGCAGGCCATCGGCCTTCAAGCTGCCGCCGATGATGGCGCCGTGCGCATTGGTGACGACGTCGACCTCATGCTCCCAGTAGTAGTTCTTGCCGCCTTCGGGCGGCTTGCGGCTGAACGCGCCCTTCAGCACCATGCCCTGGGTCAGCAATTTGGCGAAGGGCTCGTCAAAGTTGACCAGCTTCAAATCGCGCATCACCTTGGTCCAGAAGCGGGCGTAAAGCAGATGCAGGATGGCGTGCTCGATGCCGCCGATGTACTGGTCCATGCCGCTGTTGCCGGCGGCATTCTCAGATTTGCGCATCCAGTAGGCGGTGCCATCGCCGACCATCGCCTGCTCGTTGCCGGCATCGCAATAGCGCATGAAATACCAGGACGAATCGACGAAGGTGTCCATCGTGTCCGTCTCGCGCTGCGCCGGTTTGCCGCACTGCGGGCAGGCCACGTTCAGGAACGCGGCGTGCTTTTTCAGCGGATTGCCGCTGCCGTCGGGGATGCAGTCCACCGGCAGCACCACCGGCAGATCCTTGGCCGGCACCGGCACCGCACCGCAGGCCTCGCAATGAATGATGGGGATCGGCGTGCCCCAGTAGCGCTGGCGGCTGATGCCCCAGTCGCGCAGGCGCCAGGTGGTTTTTGTTTCGCCCAGACCCTTGGCGGCCAGCAGTTCGGCGACTCGGCTGACGGCGGCCTTGAAGGGCAGGCCATCCAACTCGCCGGAGTTGACGCAGACCGCGCGCTGCTTGTCGCCGTACCAGGGCGCCCAAGCGTCCAGGCTGAAGGTTTCGCCCTCGGCGGCGACGACCTGCTTGATCGGCAGGCCGTACTTCTTGGCGAACTCAAAGTCCCGCTCGTCATGGGCCGGCACGCCCATCACCGCACCGTCGCCATAGCTCATCAGCACATAGTTGCCGACCCAGACCTCGACCTGCGCACCGGTTAGCGGATGGCTGACGAACAGGCCGGTGGCCATGCCCTTTTTTTCCTGCGTGGCCAGTTCGGCCTCGGTCGAGCCGCCGCGCTTGCAGTCGTCGATGAAGGCAGCCAGCGCGGGGTTCGTCGCTGCGGCATGTGTCGCCAGCGGATGCTCGGCCGCCACAGCGCAGAAGGTCACGCCCATGATGGTGTCGGCGCGGGTGGTGAAGACCCACAGCTTGCCGTCTGCATCGCCACCAATCGTGTGCGGGAAGGCAAAGCGCACGCCCTCGCTCTTGCCGATCCAGTTCTCCTGCATCAGGCGCACCCGCTCGGGCCAGCCGCTCAAATAACTCGGGTGGGCCGGGTCGGCCACGGCGGCGAGCAACTCCTCGGCGTACTGGGTGATGTTCAGGTAGTAGCCGGGGATCTCGCGCTTTTCCACCAGCGCGCCGCTGCGCCAGCCCCGGCCGTCGATCACCTGCTCATTGGCCAGCACGGTCTGGTCGATCGGATCCCAGTTGACGACTTGCGTGCGGCGCTCGGCAATGCCAGCTTCCAGCATCTTCAGGAACAGCCACTGGTTCCAGCGGTAGTAATCGGGCTTGCAAGTGGCGATCTCGCGCGACCAGTCGATGGCCAGGCCCATCGCCTGCATCTGCTGCTTCATGTGGGCGATGTTGTCGTCGGTCCACTGGGCCGGCGGCACCTTGTTCTTCATCGCGGCGTTCTCGGCCGGCAGGCCGAAGGCATCCCAGCCCATCGGCATCAGCACGTTGTAGCCCTGCATGCGCAGCTGCCGCGCCAGCATGTCGTTGATCGTGTAATTGCGCACATGGCCCATGTGCAGCTTGCCGCTGGGGTAGGGCAGCATCGAGCAGGCGTAGTACTTGGGCCGGGTCTTGTCCTCGACCACGCGGTAGGCGTCGGCGGCTTGCCAATGGGCGCGGGCGGTCTGTTCGACCTCGGACGGAGCGTATTTTTCGTTCATGGGGGCGGGTCGCTGCGAGAAGCAGCCATTGTATTTACGGGGTTTCGGCGACGAAGGCGATGCGGCTCAGACCTGCCGCCTGGCACCAGCCGATCAGCTCGGCAACCTGGCCATAGGGCGCGGCCTTGTCAGCGCGCAACTGCACTTCGAGGTTCGGATTGCCCTGGGCCAGGGTGGCCAGCCGTTGCTGCATCGCAGTGGCCGTCAGCTTTTCATCACCAATGAAGAGCCCGCCGTCCGGGGCCAGCGCCACGGCGATGAAGGCCGGCGCGTCGGATGTCGTGGCGGCCTCGCTCTTGGGCAGTTCGAGCCGCAGCGAGGACGTCATCAGCGGCGCGGCGATCATGAAGATCACCAGCAGCACCAGCATCACGTCGATCAACGGCGTCATGTTGATCTCGGCCATCGGTTTGGGCCGGTCGGTGCGCTCCAAGCGGCCAAAAGCCATATCAGTGGTCCAACATCTCGCGCAGATCGTGCGCAAAGCCTTCCAGCTCGGCCTCGCAAGCGCCCACCTGCTTGCCAAAGATGTTGTAGGCCAGCACGGCCGGGATGGCGACGGCCAGTCCGGCGGCGGTCATGATCAGTGCTTCGCCGACCGGCCCGGCGACCTTTTCAATCGTGATGTTGCCGCCGGCCGCAATGCTGGCGAGCGCGTGATAGATGCCCCAGACGGTGCCGAACAGGCCGACGAAGGGGGCCGTGGCGCCGATCGAAGCCAGCAGCACCTGGCCGAATTGCAGGCGCTGGACGACGGCATGCAGGGCGTCGCGCAGGCGCCGGGTCAGCCGTGATTCACGTTTACCGAAAGCATCCAGGGTGCCCGTGTCGGCGGGTGCGCTGGCGGCATCCAGCAGGGGCAGCAGTACACGTTCACCGTCAAAACTTTCAAGTGCGGTGCGGGCTGCCACCAGATCGGACGCCGCCCAGAACGCCGGCACCGCGCGGGTGAGGCTGCGTCGTGCGCGGTTCAAGGTCCAGCCCTTCCACAAGATCACCACCCAGGCGCCGACCGACATCAAGAGCAGCAGCAGGGCCACCGCGCGGGCGATGCCGTCGGTCTGCGCCCAGAAGTCAGCGAAGCCGTTCATGGAGCAGCCAGTCCGAGCACGTCACCCATGTCGTACAAGCCTGCGCCGTGGGTGGCCAAAAAACGCGCGGCCCGCAAGCTGCCCTGTGCGTAAGTGACGCGGCTGCTCGACTTGTGCGTGATCTCGATGCGCTCGCCGGTGCCGGCGAACAACACGGTGTGGTCGCCGACGATGTCGCCGCCCCGAATGGTGGCAAAGCCGATGGTGGACGGGTCGCGCTCACCCGTCACACCCTCACGGCCGTAGATGGCGCAGTCCTTCAGATCGCGACCCAGCGCGGAGGCGACGACTTCGCCCATCGCCAATGCGGTGCCGCTGGGCGCGTCGATCTTGTGGCGGTGATGGGCTTCGATGATCTCGATGTCGTAGCCCTCGTTCAAGGCCCGCGCGGCCATGTCCAGCAGTCGCATCACAACGTTGACGCCAACGCTCATATTGGGCGCCATCATGATGCCGATATGGCGCGCGTGCTCGCCGATCAAGGCCTTCTGCGCGGCATCGAATCCGGTCGTGCCGATTACCACCTTGACGCCCAGTTCACGGCAGACCGCCAGATGGGCGAGCGTGCCTTCGGGGCGGGTGAAGTCGATCAGCACGTCGGCACCGGCAAGGCCGGTGCGCAAATCGGCGCTGATCAGCACGCCGCTGGAAGTGCCTAAAAACGCGCTGGCGTCGCTGCCAAGCGCCGGGCTGCCGGGCAGATCAAGCGCACCGCTGAGCTGGCAATCGGGGGCCGCAACAATCGCCTCGATCAACATCCGGCCCATGCGGCCGGAGCTGCCGGCAACAGCAATCTTCACGTCTTGGGTACCGTCTTGGCGTCTGTCTTGGCATCAAGCGGCGGGTAAACGCGTTGCGGGCCAATGCCTTCAACGGCGGCAGGCGCGGCGGTCTTGACCGGCAACGGCAGTGCCTTGCGCTCTTCGTCCGTCAAGGCCAGCTTGGGCGCAGCGCCGGTGGGCTTGAAGGTGCTGATGGCGGCGACGAATTCGGTCTCGGTGGGCAGGTCTTCGGGCACGGTCAGCGCGCTCAGCTTGTCGCCGTCAAACATCGCCACCACCTGGCGCTGCTGGTAGGGGGCGCCCTGGCGGCGGATCGAAAAAGAGTAGTCCCAGCGGTTCTCGTGAAAGATGTCGGTCAGCAGCGGTGAGCCGAGCAGATCACGTACCTGGGCGCGGCTCATGCCGGGCTTGACGCGGGCCACCTGTTCTTTGGTGAGCACATTGCCCTGCACCACCTCGACGCGATAAGGCGTGACCAAGCCCAGGACTTTTTCACCGGCCACCGAGGGCAGGATGTCCAGTGACGGCAGGCTGGAGCAGGCAGTGAGTGCCATCAGGCACAGCAAGGAGGCAGCAATTCTGAGGTTCGGGCGCATGGCAATTGTCATCAGGTTCCATCGCCAAGGCTGGCTATGATCGGCTCATTCTAGCGGCAGGCCCATGGGGGGCAGCGCCGCCCCTCAAGCCATGAACCGCACCGAAGAGATCAAGAACAGTGGCCTGAAAGCGACCTTGCCCCGCATCAAGATTCTGGAAATCTTCCAGAACGCCCGGCAGCGCCACATGACCGCTGAGGATGTCTACAAGGCTTTGTTGGTCGAAGACGCCGATATTGGCCTGGCCACGGTCTACCGGGTGCTGACTCAGTTCGAGCAGGCGGGTCTGCTGTCGCGCAATCATTTCGAGTCGGGCAAATCGGTGTTTGAGTTGAACGAGGGCGCGCACCACGACCACCTCGTCTGTCTCACCTGCGGTCGGGTTGAAGAGTTCTTCGACCCGCAGATCGAAGAGCGCCAAAAAACCATCGCCGCCGAGCGCGGATTCAAGCTGGAAGAGCATTCACTGGCCCTCTACGCCGCCTGCATCAAGACCGACTGCCCGAACCGGACCCGCTGAACGCTCAATAGATTTCCGGCACCAGGATGTCGTCGGGGACGGGGCCGCGCACATAGTCGTCGTGCCGTACCCGCTCGGGCAGCAAGATCGGCGCATGTTCGGTCGCCTCATAAGGCATTTGGCTCAGCAGGTGGTGGATGCAGTTGAGCCGTGCCTTCTTTTTGTCATCGGCCTGCACCACCCACCAGGGCGCTTCGTCGATGTGGGTGCGGGCCAGCATGATTTCCTTGGCCTTGGTGTATTCCTCCCAGCGGCGGCGCGATTCCAGGTCCATTGGGCTGAGCTTCCACTGCTTCAGCGGGTCGTGGATGCGGCCCAAAAAGCGCAGGTGCTGTTCTTCGTCCGAGATCGAGAACCAGTATTTGATGACCTGGATGCCTGAGCGAACCAGCATCCTTTCGAAGTCCGGCACGGTACGGAAAAACTCCTCGTACTGGTCGTCGTCACAGAATCCCATCACCCGCTCGACGCCGGCGCGGTTGTACCAACTGCGGTCGAACAGCACCATCTCGCCTGCTGCGGGCAAATGCGCCACATAGCGCTGGAAGTACCACTGGGTGCGCTCGCGGTCGTTCGGCGCGGGCAAAGCGGCTACACGGCAGATGCGCGGGTTAAGCCGCTGGGTGATGCGCTTGATGACGCCGCCCTTGCCGGCTGCATCGCGGCCCTCGAACAAGATCACCACCTTGTGACGCTTGGCAATCACCCAGTCCTGCAGTTTGACCAACTCACCTTGCAGGCGGAACAGCTCACGGAAATAGCGCTGGCGGGCGGCTTTGTCGCCGTCGGCGGAGGCCTCTCCGATGCGGTCATCCAGTTCGAGCTCCAGCTCTTCGTCGTAGCTGTCCGCCAAGTCGGCGTGGATTTTGCGGATCAGTTGTTGCTGCTCATCGGTCATTGCGGACTCCTCCACTTGGGACGGTAGACCTGCAATGTGGCAGGGCTGTGTCAGCCTCGCCTCAGTTGTCGTCGAGCTGGCCGTTTTCGATGGCCTTTTGATGCCGCTCAACAAACTCGCGGTAGGTGTCGATGCCGCGCAGCTGCAAGATCGTGTTGCGCACCGCAGCCTCAACCAGCACGGCCAGGTTGCGGCCGGCGTCCACCGCGATCACCACCTTGCGCACCGGCATGCCGAGGATGTCCTCGTACAGCGGCTCGTAGGGCAGGCGCTCGAAGTCGCGCTCCATCGTTTCCTTGCGCACCAAGTGCACGATCAGCTTGAGCCGCATCTTGCGGCGCACGGCCGTCTCGCCAAAGATGGCCTTGATGTCGAGCAGGCCGATGCCGCGCACTTCCAGCAGATTGATCAGCAGCGGTGGGCAGCGGCCCTCGATGGCGGTTTGCGAGATGCGAAACAGATCGACGGCGTCATCGGCCACCAGGCCGTGGCCGCGCGAAATCAGTTCCAGCCCCAGCTCGCTCTTGCCCAGGCCCGATTCACCGGTCAACAAGATGCCCAGGCCCAGGATGTCCATGCAGACGCCGTGGCGGGTCGTGCGGTTGGCAAACAAGTGCGCCAGGTAGGTACGCACCACGTCGATCACATGACCGGCCGATTCGGTGGTGACAAAGAGCGGAATTTCGGCCCGGTCGCACATGGCCACCAGCCGGTCCGGCGGCGTCTGGTTGTCGGCCACGATGATGACCGGCGGCTCCAGGGTGACGATGCGCGCGATGCGGCGCTCCAGCGCGTCATCGGCCGCATTGCTGAGATAGGCCACCTCGCGGCGACCGACGATCTGCACCCGGTAAGGGTGGATGTAGTTCAGGTAGCCGACCAGGTCGGCAGCGGACTGCGCATCGCGCACGGCCGCTTCGTCAAAGCGGCGCTCCGGATGCGCGTGGCCAGCGATCCATTCCCAATGCAGGGCCTCGCGGTGCTCTTCGAACAGCCGATCGGCGCTGATGGAGGTGGGTTTCAAGAGATCAAGCCACCGACTTCAAAGGTTCCCACTGCGAAATCAAGCGGTGCACATCGGCCGCCTCGGTCTCGGTTTTCAGGCGCTCACGCAACTCGCGGTCGGACAACATTTCGGCAATTTCGGAGAGGATTTCGAGGTGGCGCTGGGTCGCAGCTTCGGGCACCAGCAAGAAGATCAAGAGGCTCACCGGCTCATCGTCCGGCGCATCGAAACCAATCGGCTGCTGGACGCGCAAGACGGCGGCAAGCGGATTCTTAAGGCCTTTGATGCGGCCGTGCGGGATCGCAACGCCGTGGCCCAAGCCGGTGGAACCAAGCCGTTCGCGGGCGAACAGGTTGTCGGTCACCAGGGCGCGGGAGATGGCGTGGTTGTTTTCGAACAGCAAACCGGCTTGTTCGAAGATCCGCTTTTTACTGGAAGCGTCCACATTCACCAGCACATTGGCGGCGGGGAGGATGGCGGCAAGACGGTTCATGGGTTCGCTGCGCCGTTGACGGCCGTGGGGCCTTGGGTGACGCACTGGTTCGATGATTAAGCGGTGAATTATAGAAAGCTGCGCCGCCGCTGGGGCCTGCCGTGTTTAGGTCGGGTGCACTATTGCGCAAATTGCGGCGGTGCAGCAACAAGCGTTGATGCCAATCGGTATGTAAGTTGACTGCAAGTTGCGGGCAACAAAAAGGCGACCTCGCGGTTCGCTCGGTCGCCTGCTCAGGGTGACGGGTCATCCGACCCGTCGTCGACATCAATCGCGCGGGGCTGGTGTCTCCAGGCGCTTGGCTGCGATGTGATGATGGTCTTGCAACTGCTCTTTGTGGCGGCAGACTTGCCGGTCAAGCTTGTCCATCAGTTGGTCGATGGCGGCGTAGAGATCTTCGGCGGATTGTTCAACAAAGATATCGCGGCCCTTGACGTGCAGAGTGACTTCCGCTTTTTGCCTGCGTTCCTTTTCCTTTTGTTTTTCCACCGTGAGCAAGACGTTGATGTCAACGACTTGGTCAAAGTGACGGGTCACCCTGTCGAGCTTGGTGAGGACGTACTCACGCAAAGCCGGCGTTACTTCAAGATGGTGGCCACTGATCGTCAGGTTCATAGACGCTCCTTTCATAGGACGGGGAAGAATTTCAAAACGAAGGGACAAAAGAACGAAGGGCGGGGGATTTCTGGGTCTCGGGTTTGGGCCAAAAAACAGGCCTTGGGTGGTGAATCGGCAAATTCAGTGTGCACCTGAAGCGTTTTCGTGACAAGCAATTTACGGTTTCCTTACAGACCATAATCAGCGGTTGAGTTTGCTCTGCCTGGTTCTTGCGGGCGGGGCGAAGGGCCGCCGGAGAGATCACCGCATGCTGAATGTGTTCACGTTGGATAACGGCCGTCTTCGGGGCGGGCTGTTCCAAGAAGAAATCGAAACCGCCGAGGATCTGGCGCAGTCGCGCCCGGTATGGGTCGATCTTGAAAATCCGTCCGCCGAAGAAAAAGGCTGGATCAAAGACCGCTTTGGCCTGGTGATTCCAGCCGATATCGTGGACGAAGACCTCGAAGAGTCGGCCCGCTTCTACGAAGAAGACAACGGCGAGCTGCATATTCGCTCCGACTTCTTGATTGATGACGACGAAGCGCCGCGCAATGTGCGCGTTGCCTTCATCTTGTTCGACAACGTGCTGTTCTCGATCCATAACGAAGACCTGCCGGTGTTCCGTCTGCTGCGCTTGCGCGCTCGGCGCATTCCGGCCCTGATCGAAGATGCCAAGGATGTGCTGCTGAAGCTGTACGACGCCGACGCCGAATACTCGGCCGACATCCTCGAAGGCATCTACGACAAGTTGGAGACCGTCAGCGCCCGGGTGCTCAAGAAAGACATCAATGACGCTGCTGCCGGCGAGGTGCTGTCGGCCATTGCCCGCGAGGAAGACTTGAACGGCCGCATTCGCCGCAATGTGATGGACACGCGCCGGGCGCTCAGCTTCATGATGCGCAGCCGCATGCTCAATGCCGAACAGTTTGAAGAATCGCGGCAGATCCTGCGCGACATCGATTCGCTCGACTCGCACACCGCCTTCCTGTTCGAAAAGATCAACTTTTTGATGGACGCCACGGTCGGTTTCATCAACATCAACCAGAACAAGATCATCAAGATCTTCTCGGTGGCCAGTGTCGCCCTGCTGCCGCCGACCCTGATCGCCAGCGTCTACGGCATGAACTTCAAGCTGATGCCGGAGCTGGAGTGGCAGTACGGTTATGTGTTCGCACTGGCCTTGATGGCGGCCTCTGTTGCCGCGCCGTTCATTTACTTCAGGCGCAAGGGCTGGTTGCGCTAGTTCAAGCGCCCGAGCAAGAGCGTCAAGCCCGCAAAAACCGTCCACTTCGGTGTGTCGCGGTTCAAGCCTGTTGCCAAGCCGCCGTCGAGCACCAGGCGCTTGCTGGCGGCAAAGCTGGCTGCCACCAAAAATTGTGCGGTGGAGGGCGCGCCCGATTGCCGCGTGCCGGACAGATCGCCCGCCAGGGTCCAGGCGTCACCCAGCGGATGCGACACCGCCACTGCCCAGGCCAATTGCGTGCGGCCCTGGCCGGGGCTGATGGCACCGAGCCGGGTGAGGAGCAAATTGGTGTCGAGGTGGAAGCCTTCGGGCAGGTCGATGCCGACAATGCCTTTCAAACTTTCGTCGCGCTTGCCACTGCCCAAGCCATCGGGGGCGGTGGGCAGCTTGAGCGTGGCCTCCAGGCCCAGCGAGATGCCCTCGGCGGGGTCGGGCGCGCGGGCTTTGAGTGTCAGCTGCGTGTCGCCGCGGCCATGCAATCCAGGCACGCCGACTTGCGCATCGCCACCCAGCAGCAGGGCAAAGCGGTCGTTGATCGAGTACTTCAGCAGATAGGGCAGGCTGTTGCGTCGGTCCTGCCCGTTGCCGCCGAGGCGCTGACCGCCCAACTCCAGCTCCAGCCAGCCCGGTGCCGAAATGGCGGCGCCGCTGGTGACGGTGGGACGGAAGGGCGTGGCGCTGACTTCCTCGTCGGCGGCGTGGGCGGCGGCACTGAACAGCAGCGCGGTCGTGGCAACAACAAGGCGGGCGTTCTTTTTCATGCCCGCATGATGCCGCATCAGCCCACCGTCAGGCGCCGTTTTATCCAGCGCAGCAGGCTGCCCAGCAGAGGCAGCTTTTCGTAAAACTCCTCGGCGGCGTCCCAGTAGTCGCGGTGAGCCGCGATGCGGCCATCGGGGGCGAAGCGCAGATGGCTGCTGCCGTGGATGCGGCGCTCCAGCGCCTGGCCCTTCATGCGGAACAAAAAGTCCCAGCTCAAAAAGCACTGATCGCCCTCCACCAGGGCGGTCAGCACCACAAAGCGCGGGCCGTCCAGCGAGGTGAACATATGGGCAAAGATGCGCTGCACATGAGCCAGGCCCTGGACCTCGTTGAACGGGTCTTTGAAGCGGGCGTCGTCGGTGTAGATGCGGCCCATCGCAGCCACGTCGGCGGCGCTCAGCGACTCGAAAAATTCAATCGCGGTGGCGGCGCGTGGATCGGCGTGGGGGGCCACGTTCAGGCACCCGTCGCACGCTGCACGATCGGGAAGTAGAGCCGGTCCGGCAGCAGCCGCAGCAGCTTCAGCGCCACGGTGAAGCGCTTCGGGAAGTGGATCTCGAAAACGCCGCTGGCCCAGCCTTTGAGGATCGCCTGCGCCGCCTGTTCGGGTGTTTGCAGGGCGGGCATCTTGAAGTCGTTCTGCGCGGTCAGGGGCGTCTCAACAAAGCCGGGGTGGACGACCGACACGCCCAGGCCCAGCCCGTTCAAGTCGAGGTACAGCGCTTCGGCCAGGTGCGAAAGCGCGGCCTTGGACGGGCCGTAGCCGAGCGCCTTGGGCAGGCCGCGGTAGCCCGCCACGCTCGATATCAGGCTGATATGGCCACCCTGGCCCTGGCGCGCTTGCAGCAGCATCTGGGGCAGCAGGGCATTCAGCAGCTTCAGCGCGCCGATGTAGTTGATGTCCAGATGGCGCAGCGCGTCGCTCAAGTCAAAGGCGGTGGCGCTCATCGGCTTGTAGTAGCCGGCGCAATACAGGCACAAATCGATCGCCCCGTGGCTGCGAACGATGGCCTTGGTGGCCGCGAGCAGGGCGTCGTCGTCCATCACGTCCAGGGCCTGCGCCTGCGCGCCGGGATGCTCGAGCACGAACTCGTCGAGCAGGGCCTGCTGGCGGGCCGACACCACCACCCGCGCGCCGAGGCCGTGCAGCGCATGGGCCAGCGCCCGGCCAATGCCGCTGGAGGCGCCGACCAGCCAGACGGTCTTGCCCGTCCATTCGCTCAGCTTGGGGTTGAGGCTCATGGCTGCCCCTTTCGCGCTGCGCGCTGTCCCGCCAGGCGGGAATTGACGCCTTCGGGCGGCCGTGGGGCGCTCATAGTTTCTCGAACGTCAGGGTCACTTCGCCCAGCTTGAAGCCGAACTTGCTCATCTGCGCCTTGTTGAGCATCACCTTGTCGCTCATCAAATACATCCAGTCGTCGAACTGCACCTCGTAGACCGAGCCGTCCACCGGCAGCTTCAAGGTGTAGGCCCAGCGCAGCGCATTGCCTGCGGCTTCGCCCTGGGCGACGCCCAGCACATCGCCGGCGGTGCCGGTGTATTTGCCGTCGCCCAGGTGGGTGATGGTCCAGACGCGGCGCTCTTTCTTGCCGTCGCTGTAGTCGAAATCTTCTTCCAGGGTGCCGACCTCGCCGACCCAAGTGCCCTTCAGACGCACGACAAAGCGGCGCTGCACCTTGCCGGCGCGGTCGGTGAACAGGCCATGGGCGATCAGCGGGCCATTGAAATATTGGCGCAGGTCGAGCTTCGGGGTTTCACGGGCGTAGTCGCTGGGTACCGGCGCGCTGGC
Organism: Burkholderiales bacterium; assembly: GCA_038327205.1. Taxonomy (GTDB): domain Bacteria; phylum Pseudomonadota; class Gammaproteobacteria; order Burkholderiales; family Burkholderiaceae_C; genus Paucibacter_A. The sequence continues at coordinate 17,814 of JBBQKT010000028.1, forward strand.
GCAGGCGGCCAGGACAAGGGGGGCGAGCAATGCAAAGCGGCGGTTCATCATGGCAACTCCTTGGGGCGAATCCAGAAAAGGTACAGCAGGGCGGCGGCGGCCAGCTTGAGCGCGCAGGGCAGCACGCAATAGGCCAGACCCAGCGCTTGCAAGGCCTGCGGCCCGCGCTCGCCCGGCGCATAGCCGAGCAGCTGCAGCAGGGGCAGGGCCAGGCCGGCGGCCAGGGCCAGGTTGAGCTTGTTGGCAGCGTTCCACCAGCCAAAGAAGGC
>JBBQKT010000029.1:0-17768 GCA_038327205.1 Burkholderiales bacterium
TTGCTCAAGAACAACCGAAGTTGCGACAGGGGTTTGGCGGCCACGCTGCACCTGCAGCGCCGCCAGCAGGTAATGGGCGAACCACAGCGTCGAAAACGCGAACACCAGGGTGTAGAGCCAGATCGACGCGAGGATCAAGAATGGCGCCATCGCCACCGCAATCACGCCGATTGCCCAGATCGCTGCCGGCGCCGCGCCCAGATAGCCGGTGATGACCCCCATCAGCAGCAGGGGCACTTTGTGCTCACGCATCAGCCGCCGCCGCTCGGCCACCGAGGCGTGATCGGCCAGCACATCGAAGCCAAACACCTTGTAGCCCAGCCAGCCCCAGATCAGCGGCGGCACGATCAAGGCCAGTGGCGGGATCAACCAGAACGGCAGGCTCACCGCCAACGCCAGCAGCGCCAGCAGCGCATGCCACAGCGACCAGCCGACCGATTGCCACAGCGTCGCCCCACGCTTGCATTCAAGCCCTGCAAAACGGCGTGCGGCCACCATGCGCACCAGCGCCGGCGTCATCAGCAGCGCCACCAGCAGCAGGCTCAGCACCACGATCACCGGCAACGCCAACGCCAGCACCAGGATAGGTGCCATCACCGAGCGGAAGCCCGCAGCACCGATGTAATCCAGCCAACCCAGCAGCATGTCGATCAAATGCCAGCTGCCCAGGGTGGCCCGCACCGCATCAACCGCCGGTTCCCAAAAGAAATAACCCAGCGCAAAGGCCGACGCCGCCGCGATCAGCAAGGGGGCCAGCGACAGCGCAATCACGCGCGGGTGCAGGCAGTAGGCGGCGGCACGCCAAAAGGCGTCGGACAGGCGGGCGGTGGTGGGGATCATGGACTTTTCAACAACTTGCTCAGACCTTGAACAGCCGTCTCAAGCCCAGCCACTGCTGTGCCCAAAAACCCCGGCCGTAATCGCGCGCCCCGCCTTCGGGCAACTGATCGCGAACGCCGGTCGCGTCCCAGCGCAGCTCGAAGTTGGCGGTTCGGAAAATCAGATCCCAGAACGGGAACAGCACGCCAAAGTTGTGGCCGCCCAAGGTGCCTCGGCCGCCGGATTCATGACCGACGCCGATCGAGTGGTGCAGGCGATGAAAGCGCGGGCTGACGATCAGCCGCTCAAGCACCGAACCGAACCAAAGCCGCACATTGGCGTGCTGCAAGCTTTCCATCAACTGCGACACCGCCGTCAGGGCCACAAACTGCCCCGGCTCGACGCCAATCACCCGCGCCAGCAGCACCAGGGCCGCGTCGATCAGCACCGAATCGAGCAGGTGGTTGCGGTTGTCGCTCCACTTGGTCATTTGGCGCTGGCTGTGGTGCAGCGAATGCAAGGCCCACCACCAACTCCAGCCATGCTGGGCGCGGTGCAAGGCGTAGTTCACCAGGTCGAACACCAGCAGGTAGATCAAAAAACTGACCCAGCCGATGTCGGTGATGCCGGGCCACAGCGCGTCGAGCTGAAAGCTGGGGGCGCCGGCCAACCGCGCCTCGGCCGACAGCCAATCCCACAGCGGTGCGGTGCTGAAAAACAGCAGCAAGCGGAACAGGCCCAAGCGGTGCAGCAAGGTGTAAATCACATCGACGCGGACGGCCGCCCGGTCCGTGACCGCCTCAACCGGCCGCCACCGTTCCAGCGCACCAAACACGGTGACGATGACGGCGATCTGCAGCAGTCCGACCAACAACCAGCCGGTGGCATCAAACGCGTCTTCCAGCAAATTACCCTGCCCCAAACCAAACACCAGCGGCTGCACCAGGGCCTCGAACAGCCATTGCTGTGCGGCGTTGAACGCATCACTGATGATCTCGATCATGGCTTCTTGGCGGCGGCTTGTTTGGCAAAGAAGGCAGCGTAGCGCGGATGTTCGTGCAGCGCTGCAAAGCACATGCCGCGGTCTTTCAGGCCCTGCATCAGCGGCTCCAGCACGGCCGGTGCCCAAGGGTCCTGGCGCGACCAGATGCCCAAGTGCGCCAGCAAGATATCGCCCGGCTTGATGCTCTTCAGCGCCTTGTCGAGCAGTTGCGCATTCGGGAAGCGCTGGCTCGACAACTCATCGCCCAAAAACCCAGCGGCACTCCAGCCCACATGCTGAAAACCGCAGGCCTGTGCATTGGCCAGCAGCGCCTTGGAGACCCTGCCGCCCGGCGCGCGGAAGATCGGCCCCATCGTGCGGCCGGTCATTTCGCTGAAGCGGCTGGCCACGCGCTTGAGGCTGTCGCAATACTGCGCCGCCGTCACTTCGTGCAGCCGGGGCATTTGCATGCCGGCCACGGTATTGACCTTGAAGCCCCCATCCGGCAAGTCCTCCCGCCAGATGTCGTGGTCCCAGGTATGGGCGCCAAAGTCGTGGCCCTCGGCCGCCAGGGCCTTCCACCAAGGCGCCCAGTTGTCGTCGAGCGTCGTGCCACCGGTCAAGGTGGGCTCGTTGGCCAAAAAGAAGGTGGCCTGCGCATCGAAGCGCTTGAGCGTGGCGACGATCAACGGTGCCACGCCCATGTGGCCGGTGTCGAAAGTGAGGTAAACAGGCCGTTCTCCCACCTGACAAGGCTGCGCCACGGCCACCAGCGGCAGGCACATCGCCCCGAACAGCATTCGCCACATCACAAGCGCGGCATGTGATCGAGTGTCCACACGCCGTGAGGTGATTTGCCGACCTTGACCTGGCGCACGACCTTCTTGGTCACCGTGTCGATCATCGTCAGCTTGCCGGCCCAGCGCGAGGTGACCAGCAGGGTCTTGCCATCGCTCAACACCTCCATGTCGTCCGGGCCACTGGGGCCGGGGAATTGATCGACGACGGAGAGCGTTTGCAGGTCGATCTTGCTGATCGAATTGCCCGTCCGGTTGCTGACCAGCACATGACGGCGGTCGCCCCAGGCCCGGAAGGAGTGCGCGCCCGCGCCGGTGCTGATGCGCTTGACGAGCTTGGGTGAAGCAGTAGACACGTCATACACCTCCACCTCGCTGGCCCCGGTCAGCGCGACCAGAATGTGCTTGTCGTCCGGCGCCAGGAAAATATCGGCCGGCATCTGGCCCACGGGGATCTTCCAACGTGGCGTTTGCGTGGCCAGATCGATCGCCAGCAACTCGTTGCTGTCCTGCAGGCTGACGAACAGGGTCGTGCTCTTGCTGTCAATCGTCAGATGGCTGGGTGTCTTCGGCGCAGGGATGCGCTTGACCAGTTGCAGGGGCTCTTTGGCGTCACTGCCGACCCAGCGGTAAAGCGCCACATGGTCGAGCCGGTTGGCCGCCGTGACAAACCACTTCATATCGGGCGAAAAGCGCAGGTGATACGGGTCAGCAATGCCATGCACCACCCGCTGTACCTCGGCCGTGGCCGGGTTGATGAAGGTGAGCGAGTCACCCAGTGCGTTTGCCACCACCAGCGATTTTTCGTCCGGCGTCAAGTACAGGTGATGCGGTTCTTTGCCGGTGGGGATGCGCTTGATCTGCTGAAACGTCACGGGGTCGATCACGCTGATGTCGGCATCCAGCGAGTTCAGGACGAAGATCGGGTTTTTGACCTCGGCATGGGCCGGAAGCACGGCCGCGCCGAGGAGAAAACTGACAACTACAGCGGCCGCCGAGCGCGGCCAGAACATGAACGACATCAGAAAAATCCTTGGAGGCAACTGAGGAAAAACTCAGTCCTCAAGTGTAGTGACTATTCGTCATCCCCTCCGATCAAGCCACCCAGACCTCCCAGCACACCCACCGCCCCGAAGCCGCCCAGGATCGAGCCTTCTTCACGGCTGCCGCCGCGCTGCGGCGCCGCCGCAAAAATGCGTGAGGCCAGGCGCGAGAACGGCAGGCTTTGCAGCCAGATCTCGCCCGGCCCGCTCATCTTGGCCAGGAACAGGCCCTCGCCGCCGAACAGCGCGGTCTTGATCTTGCCGACGTACTGGATCTCGAAATTGACATTGGGCGTGTAGGCCACCACGCAGCCGGTGTCCACCATCACGGTCTCGCCGGGACGCAGGGTGCGCCGCACGCAGGTGCCGCCGGCGTGGATGAAGGCCATGCCGTCGCCGTCAAGCCGCTGCATGATGAAACCTTCGCCGCCGAAAAAGCCCACACCCAGCTTTTGCTGCAGGGCGATGCCCAGGCTGACGCCCCGGGCTGCGCATAAAAACGCGTCTTTCTGGCAGATCAAGGTGCCGCCGAACTGGCGCAGATCCATCGGCAAAATCTTGCCCGGATAGGGCGCGGCGAAAGCCACCTTGAGCTTGAGATTGGACTCGTTGGTGAAGATGGTGGTGAACAGCGATTCGCCGGTGATCAGCCGCTTGCCCGCGCCCAGCAGCTTGCCGAGGAAGCCGCCCTGGCTGGCCGAGCCATCGCCGAACACGGCGTCCATGCCGATGCCCGCATCCATGTACATCATGCTGCCGGCCTCGCCGATGGCAGCCTCGCCAGGGTCGAGTTCGACCTCGACAAACTGCATCTCGCTACCCTTGATCTCGAAATCGACGACGTCCATGGCCATGGTGGTGCTCCAGAAATTGATGGCCGCATCGTAGCCAAAACTGGGCCGAAGGCCTTGTTTCAGAGCAGGCTCGTGTCGAGCATCGACGTGATGCCAGAACTAAAAAACCCGGCAGAAGCCGGGTTTGGGGAGGCGTTGGCACTACGGCACCCCGGCCCGTCCGCGCGAGACGCGGCCCGGCCTTCGCAGCGCGTCGGACAGGCCGCAGGGCCTGTCCTCGGTCGCTGCTCAGCCCATGTGCAGCCCACCGTTGCAGCTGAAGTCGGCGCCGGTCGTGAAGCCCGAGTCGTTACCCGCCAACCACGCCACGATGGCCGCGATTTCTTCGGGCGTGCCCAGGCGCTTGATCGGGATGGTGGCAATGATCTTGTCCAGCACGTCCTGGCGGATCGCCTTGACCATGTCGGTGCCGATATAGCCGGGGCTGACGGTGTTGACCGTCACACCCTTGGCTGCGACTTCTTGCGCCAGCGCCATCGTGAAGCCGTGCATGCCAGCCTTGGCGGCCGAGTAATTGGTCTGGCCGAACTGGCCCTTTTCGCCGTTCACCGACGAGATGTTGATGATGCGACCCCAGCCCTTGTCGAGCATGTCTTCGATCACCTGCTTGGTGACATTGAACATGCTGTTCAGGTTGGTGTTCATCACCGCGTCCCAATCGGCACGGCTCATCTTGCGGAACATGCCGTCGCGGGTAATGCCGGCGTTGTTGACCAGCACATCGACCGAGCCGTGTTCGGACTTGACCTTGGCAAACGCCTCGACCGTCGAATCCCAGTCGCCGACGTTGCCGACCGAGACATGGAATTTGTAGCCCAGTGCAGCCTGCTCAGCGATCCACTTTTCAAAGTCCCGGCTCGGCCCGCAGCCGGCGATGACGGTAAAGCCTTCCTTGTGCAGACGCTGGCACATTGAGGTCCCGATGCCACCCATACCACCGGTCACGTACGCTACTTTTTTATCGCTCAATTTTTGTCTCCTTGGCCTTGCCGGCCGTTCTATAAAGCTCTTGGTTGCAAGACTCCCGCAAGCCGCGTCAGCGGTCAAGCGGGCGCACCCTAATCAGGCAACACTGTTCAATATTCAGCGTTCAACACAGAGCGCCACGCCCATACCGCCGCCGATGCACAGCGAGGCGATGCCTTTATTGGCATCACGGCGCTGCATCTCGTGCAGTAGGGTGACCAAAATGCGCGCACCCGACGCACCGATCGGGTGGCCCAGCGCAATCGCGCCGCCGTTGACGTTGACCTTGGTCATGTCCCAACCCATGTCTTGGTGGACGGCGCAGGCCTGTGCGGCGAAGGCTTCATTGATTTCGAGCAGATCGAGGTCTTGCGGCTTCCAGCCCGCACGGGCCAGGGCCTTGCGCGCGGCGGGCACCGGGCCCATGCCCATCACGGCGGGATCCAGGCCGGCGGAAGCGTAGGAGGCGATGCGGGCCAATGGCGTCAACCCCAGGCTGGCGGCCTTGGCGGCCGTCATCAGCACCAAGCCGGCCGCGCCGTCATTCAAGCCCGAGGCATTGCCGGCCGTGACGCTGCCGGCCTTGTCAAACGCGGGGCGCAGGGCGGCCAGCACCTCGGCCGTGCTCTTGCGGTTGATGAACTCGTCCTTGTCGAAAACGACGGGATCGCCCTTTTTCTGCGCAATCGAGAACGGCACGATTTCATCGACGAAGCGACCAGCGTCTTGCGCCGCAGCGGCCTTTTGCTGCGAGCCCAGGGCCAGCGCGTCTTGCGCCTCGCGGCTGATGCTGTGCGCCTTGGCCACGTTCTCGGCGGTGATGCCCATGTGGTACTGGTTGTAAACGTCCCACAGGCCGTCGACGATCATCGTGTCGATCAATTTCCAGTCGCCCATGCGCTGGCCGTCACGCGAACCCGGCAGCACGTGGGGGCTCATGCTCATGCTCTCCTGGCCGCCCGCAATGATGATGTCGCTGTCGCCGTCTCGGATCGCTTGCGCGCCCAGCATCACGGCTTTCAGGCCCGAGCCGCAGACCTTGTTGATCGTCATGCCCGGCACGGTGTTGGGCAGGCCCGCCTTGATGATGGTCTGGCGGGCCGGGTTCTGGCCCGCGCCGGCGGTCAGCACCTGGCCAAAGATCAACTCGCCGATCTGATCGCCTTCCAATTTGGCGCGGCGCAGCAGGTCTTTGACGACGGCCGCGCCCAGCTCGACGGCGGAGGTTTTGGCCAGGCTGCCGCCGAATTTGCCGATGGCGGTGCGGGCGGCTGCGACGATGACGATGTCGAGGGAACTACTCATGGTTTGTCTCCTGAAAAAGGAAGGCTCAAGCTTTTTGCTTGACGTAGCGACCAGGCGCCGGCTCGATGGCCTTGTGGCTGCGGTTGCCGGGCGTTTTTGGTGCGGGCTTCTTGCCACCGGCGTGGTGGGCCAGCCAGCTTGACCAGTCGGTCCACCAACTGCCGGGGTGTTCGATGGCGGTCTCCATCCACTCGGCCGCGTCGGCCGGCAGGGCAGCGGTTTTGCCCAGCCAATGGCTGCGCTTGTTCTTGGCTGGGGGGTTGATGACCCCCGCGATATGGCCCGAGGCACCGAGCACGAAGCGCTTTTTGCCGCTGAACACCTGGGTGGACCGATAAGCGCTGTCCCAAGGCACGATGTGGTCATCGCGCGAACCGTAGATGTAGAGCGGCGCCTTGATGGCCGTGAGATCGATCTGCTCGCCACACACAGTCAGCTTGCCCGGCTCCATCAGCTCGTTTTGAAGGTAGGTGTGGCGCAAATACCAGCAGTACATCGGGCCGGACATATTGGTTGAGTCGCCGTTCCAGTACAGCAGGTCGAACGCCGGCGGCGCTTCGCCCTTGAGGTAATTGCCCACCACATAGTTCCAAACCAGATCGTTCGGGCGCAAAAAGCTGAAGGTCGTGGCCAGCTCCTGCCCCTTCAGCAGGCCCGGGCCCTTGGGCGCATTCGGGCCGATGCTTTTCTCGCGCATCTTCACCATTTTTTCGTCGACGAAAAGATCGAGGATGCCGTTGTTGGAAAAGTCGATCAAGGTGGTCAGCAGGGTGATGCTTTCGGCCGGCTGCTGGCCGCGCGCGGCCAGCACGGCCAGGGCGGTGGACAAAATGGTGCCGCCGACGCAAAAGCCCAGGGTGTCGATGGTCTCGGACGCGGTGATCTCCTGCACCACCTCGATGGCGCGGATGGCCGCCTGCTCGATGTAGTCGTCCCAGGTCCAGGCCTTGCAGCTGTCGTCCGGGTTGCGCCAGCTGACGACAAACACCCGGTGGCCTTGCGACACCGCATAGCGGATCAGGGAGTTCTCGGGCTGCAGGTCGAGGATGTAGTACTTGTTGATGCAGGGCGGCACCATCAAGAGCGGGCGCTCGAACACCTGAGTCGTCAAGGGCTTGTATTCGATCAGCTGGAAGAACGGGTTCTCGAAGACGATGCTGCCCTCGGACGTCGCCACATTGCGGCCGACCTCGAACGCGCTTTCGTCGGTCTGCGACACATGACCGCGCTGCACATCGCCCCACAACTGCTGCAAGCCCTTGGACAGGCTTTCGCCCTTGGTTTCCAGCGCGAGAGCCTGCGCCTCGGCGTTCAGCGCCAGGAAGTTGCTGGGCGATGCCGCATCGACAAACTGCTGGACGGCGAAACGAACGCGCTGGCGCGATTTTTCCTCGCCCTCGACCTTGTCGGCCATCGCCTGCAAGGTCTTGGCATTGAGCAAGTAGAGCTGGGCGACAAAGGACGAGGCCGGGTTGGCGTTCCAGGCCGGCGCGGCAAAGCGGCGGTCTTTGATGGCGGGCGCTGCGGGCTCGGTGAGGTGTAGCGAGGCATTCCACAATTCGGTGGCCTGCTTCAGGTAGTCGGCCTGCAGGCTGCTGAGCGCCGTCATGGGAATCTTCAACCCGGCCACCGTCTGCCACATCTCCCCGAGGTTGGCCGTCATTTCGGCGGCGGCGCCTGCATGAGGACTGGCAGTTGCGTCCACCTTGGGTGCAGCTTCAGGGGCTGCTTTAGATGCGGCTTTCGGTGCGGCTTTCGGTGCTCGGGCCTTGCGTGCTGTCGCCATAACGGTCGTCTCCTGAGTCAGTGGGGGGCAGTGACTGCCCTTCTCGGAGCATGAGCTTGCCACACCAACCTTGCAGCTTCCTGTACGCTTGCTCATCGAAATAAATTTGAATCTGCATGTATCTGATTGCCATCGCCTGGGGATTCGTGGTCGTGTTGATGGCCTTGGTGGAAGCCACCAGCACCGAAGGGACGGTGCTCGGCGCGTTTTTCACACTCCTGCTTTACGGCGTGTTGCCTCTGTCGCTCGTGATGTACGTGCTCGGCACACCGATGCGGCGCACCGCGCGCAAAAAGCGCGAAGAACAAGAGCAGGCGCTAGAGCAGGGGCTAGAGCAAACGAATAGCGGCGACCATGCGCCCACGCGGCCCGCCGAGCCGCTCACCCCGGAACGAGAAAAATCGTGAGGTTCCGTCGGGGTTTTTATCGGTCAGCGTGCACCAGCCGCCGCCACTGACGCTCGCCAACCCCAGCCCCTGCAAACGCCGCCGGGCCAGACCCGTCAGATCGGCCCGCCAACGCGGCTCCCCTGCGGCATTGGCTCGGTAGATGAACAGGCCTTCGTCGCCCCTGAAGGCATCGCGCACCTCCGAGCCCACTTCAAACGCCTCGGCGCCGATGCAAGCCCCCATCCAGGCATGAATCTCGTTCGGCCGACAGCCCGCTGCCTTGCACAGCGCAGCCACGGTGTTTTCCAGCACGCCGGCCGCCAAGCCGCGCCAACCCGCATGGGCGCCTGCCACCCCGCCCGGCGCGGCGAACAGCACCGGCAAACAGTCGGCCACCTGGATCGCCACGCCCAAGGTGGGCGAGATGCTGAGGCTGGCATCGGCGGGCGGCATCTGGGCATTCGGCGCGGCATGCTCGGGCCGCAAATGGATGACGCTGGCCCCGTGCACCTGAGGCATGAACAGCGCCGGTGCGCCCAGGCTGGCGCTGACGCGGGCCCGGTTTTCCGCCACCGCCAGCGGGTCGTCATCGACGGCGCGGCCGACGTTCATGCTGGTGTGAAGCCCGCGGCTGACGCCGCCTGTCCGGGTCGTCATGAAGGCGTGAACGTGGGGCAGGTTCCAATCAGGGCGCAGCCAATCAAGGTCATTCGGCATCGGGGCACTGGGACGGGTGAGTGTTGGCAAAAGCAGGCAGGGTCAGGGCGTGCGCGGCGACCCGCATGACCAGGGGCAAATGATCGGTGCGGCACTCGAAGCGCTGCGCGTTGAAAACCTGGGGCACCAGCACGCAGTCGGCCAGGCCCGGCTCGTCGCCATGGCAAAACTGCCCGGCGCTGGCCTGCAAGCGTTGCTCGACGATCGTCAGCCCGGTCTCGATCCAATGCCGAATCCAACGGTTTTTTTGATCCTCGGACACGCCCATCTCATGCACCAGATAGCGCAACACCCGCAAGTTGGTGAGCGGATGGACATCGCAGGCAATGTCTTGTGCCAGCCCTCGCACCTGGGCCCGGCCCAGCGCATCAGGTGGCAGCAGCGGCGGCTGGGGATGGGTCTCGTCTAGGTATTCGATGATGGCCAGCGACTGGCTGAGCACGGCCTCGCCCTCCACCGCCAGGCTCGGCACCAGCCGGGACGGCTGCACCCGCGCATAAGCTGCGCCGATTTGCTCGTTCTTGAGCAGGTGGACGGCCCGGTAATCGAACTCCAGGCCTTTCAAGGCCAAGGCGATGCGCACGCGCCAGGCGGCGGATGAGCGGAAGTAGCTGAACAGTTCCATCCGGGAATCATGCCAGCTTGACTACACTCAAACGCATGTGGATACCCCGCCGTTTCAAACATTGCCCGACCTGCGGGTCGCCCGTCGAATACCGCACCCCAGTCGACGACAACCGCGAACGGGCGACCTGCACCGTCTGCGCCAGCGTCCACTACGAGAACCCGATCAATGTGGTCGGCACCCTGCCGGTCTGGGGTGATCAGGTGCTGCTGTGCAAACGCGCCATTGAGCCGCGGTACGGCTTGTGGACCTTGCCCGCCGGCTTTCTGGAACTGGGCGAAACAGCCGCCGAGGGCGCGGCCCGCGAGACCGATGAAGAGGCCGGCGCGCAGATCGAGCTGCAAGACCTGTATTGTTTGATGAACGTGGCCAAGGTCGGTCAGGTGCACCTGTTCTACCGTGCCCGCCTGCTGTCCACCACCTTCAACCCCGGCCCTGAATCACTGGAAGTGGCGCTGTTCCACGAGCATGAAGTGCCCTGGGACGAACTGGCTTTTCGCACCGTGCGAGAGACCTTGCAGCATTTCTTTGAAGACCGACGGTTGGGCCGGCCTTTCGCGCTTCACACCGGCGATTTCAGCTAGCGGGGCCCTGCCCGGCCGCCGCGGTGGCCCAGGGCCCGGTCACCCCGTCCAGCTTGCAGTCCCACAGCGCCTGCACGTCGAGCGGATCGACCAAGCCTTCGGCGTAGACCTTCAGCGCCAGGCTGCGCAACATCACCACCACGCCGCGCACAAAGGCAGCTCGGCCAGCGTCGGCTGACACGCCGGTGACAACCGCCACATCGAGCTTCACGTAGTCAAGCCCCGCTTGATACAGCCGGTCGATCTTGGACAGACCGGCGCCTGCATGCTCCAGGCCCAACTTGACACCCAGCGGGCGCAGTTGCCGACCCATCTCGTACAGCAGGTCGAAGTGCTGGATGGCGGCCAACTCGGCCACGTCCAAGCAGAGTTTGCGGGCCGCTTGCGGGGCGTGAAAGACCAGCTCCCGCAGACGGGCGACAAAGCTGCCGTCCAGCAAGGAAGCGGGGGCGATATTGATGCAGCGAGGCAGGCCGTCGCGGCCAATCGCATCGAGTGCCATGGAGACGGCAAGCAGGTCGATATCGGCCGTCAAGCGGCTGCGCAGGGCCAAGGGCAACCAACGTGCGGCGACATCAAATTCATCCGGCCGGGTCTGCGGGTCGAGTTGCAATTGCAGCGGACATTCGAGGTGAATGATCTGGCCGGCCCGGTCGAGCACCGGAAACTGCACCAACTTCGCACGGCGCTGCGCCAGGGCATCGGCAATTTGCTCGCGCCAAGCCCGCTCGCCCTGCGCGCGCTGGGCATCAGGGGCCGGGCTGACACTGGCCTCAACGGCAATGCCAGGCTGACTTTCGGCCCGCGCCAGCACCGCATCGGCCTCACCGAACCAGGCACTGATCGGCTGGTCGCGCGGGAGCTCCACCGCCCCCAGCGCCACCTGAATGCCCGTGTTGCTGCCCACCATGCCGCCCACAGCGCCGAAGCCCGGCAGGCCGACACGCAAAGCCTCGGCCAGGGCTTGCGCTGTTTCTGCCGCAACGCCGGGGGCGGGCAACCACAGGGCAAAGTCGGCCCCGTTCAAACGGCCGGCCAGGCAGCCCTCCACCCTGTCGGGATAGGCATTCACCGCACTGGCCATCATCATCAGCACCTGATCCACCTCCTTGCGGCCCAAGCGGTGATTCAGTCCCTGCAGATCGCGCAGGCGCAGCAGCACCAGGCCAGCCTCGGGCGGGCCGTCATCGCGCGTCAAGGCCGATTGCAATTCGGCCAAAAAATGGGTGCGTGAACTGATGCCAGTCAGGGGGTCCGCATGGGCTTGGCGTCGCAGCATTTGCAACTGCTCACCCTGCGCCTCGAACATGCTTTTGACCCGCAGGACCATCGCGTTCATCGCCTGCGTCAAGCGCTGCAGCTCGGGCACGCGGGGCTCGGGCACGGTGGTGAAGCTGCCGCCCGCCACCGCCTGCGCCTGCGCCACCACGGCGTCAAGCGGACGGCGGATTCGGCGCAGCACGCCCATCGCCGCCAGCGCCGCAACCAGGCCCACCGCCGCCAGCAACAGGGCGCTGCGGACGGTGCTGCGCCACAGCTCGTCGTGCGCATAGGCCGTGTGGCTGAGCACCTCCACCGCGCCGATGGCGTTCCAACCGTTCGAGACCTGGGCCAAGCCGGGCCGCACGCTGATCGGCGTCAGCGCGACAAACCAGCCCGGCGCCGTGGTGGCCCGGCCAGCGGTCTGGCGCTCGAAGGCCAAACTGCCGTCCGCCTTGCGCCAGCGCACGCTTTGGTAATAGCCGGTGTCGAACTGGGCCGAAATCAGCAGCTCGATCAGCGCTACATCGCCACGCTGCTGCGACAGCGCCAGGGCCAGAGCGGCGGCGTTGTCGTCGTTCTTCACCTGCAATTCGGTTTGAAGCAACTGCCGCATCGACCCCGCCGTCACCGCCACACTGCCCAGCAGCGAGGCGAGCACAGCCCCCAGCACCAACAAGAACACCTGACGCATCAAAGACATGGCGAACTTCCATTCATCGTGAGCTTCATCAAAAACCTTCCGCGCGAACTTTGGCCAGCAGGTCGCGCCACTGTGACAGGCGCGCGACCGGGTCGCCCTGCGTGGCCTCACCCACGCCCTGCCAGAGCCCCTCGGTATTGAAACTGAACACCGGCTGCAAATCGGTGCGGGCCGAGGCAGGCCGCACATCGCCGACCAGGTTGTCCAGAATCATCGGCTCCGCGCCCGGCTGGGCGTAGTAGGCCAGCACCATGTGGGCGAGTGATTTGCCGCCGAGCTGGGCGCGCACATAGACCATGCGCAATTTCGCCACCGGCGTGCCGGCCGCCACCAGGGTGAAGTATTTGGCAATCGCGTAGTCCTCACAGTCGCCCCGTCCCTTGCCCAAGCTTTCGAGCGGGGTGGCCCAATAGTCGATCACCCCCCAGACTTCAATGTCGTCACGAAAGGCGATGCGCTGGTTGAAGTAGCTGTTGACCACCGTCAAGCGCCGGTCTTCGTCGAGCGGGGCGGCGCGTTCGATCAGCTGCAGCAACGGCGTCGCTTCGGCCGCCGCCCGTGGTCCGAGCTTGGCGGCTGCCTCCAGCAACCGAGCGCTGTCGAGTGCCCGGCTGGCCGACAACGCCAGCAGACCGGCCACCAGCAGCGCGGCTACTCGCAAGCACGCGAAACCACGAATCTGACTGCCACCGTCAAGAAAGGACATGCAAACGCGGGCGGTGAAAGTGTGGGAGGTTCCAAGCCGACGAGACGGCAGCAGGAATAATCAACTGCACTGTACAGGCAGGCATTCAGTCGCCCACGCCAACGCCGATATAAGCGCCATGCAAACCCAAGCTGTTCGCCAAGAAATTGACACTGCCCGCGCCCGCGGCCCCCTGCAACATATTCGCATCCCACCCTGCCCCGAGCTTCTCGTGCAGTTGCAACAGGCGATGAGCCTGCCCGAGCCCGACCTGACAGCGGTGGCACGCATCGCCAGCAGCGATGTCGCCATGTCCGCCACCCTGCTGCGCACCGCCAACGGCCCGCTGTTCAAGCCGGTCGGTCTGCCCTGCACCACGTTGGGACAAGCGATGACCCGTATCGGCCTGCGCGAAACGGCGGCCGTGATGACGGGTTTTTTGACCATGAACGCCCTGCCCGTCAACAGCCCGCACCTGCTGCGCTTTTGGCAGCGCTCCAGCAAACGGGCGACAGCCATGGCCTTCATCGCCAGCAAGTTGCCCGGTTTGTCACCGGGCCTGGCCCACACTTTCGGCCTGTTTTTGCATGTCGGCATGCCGGTGCTGCTGCAAAGCGTGCGCGGCTATGGCTCGACGATGGTGGAGGCAGCCGCCCGCATCGACCGGCCCTTTATCGGCACCGAAAACGCCAACCACCAGACCGACCACGCCGTGGTGGGTGCCTTGGTCGTGCGGGTCTGGAATATGCCGGCCGAGCTGATGGCGGCAATCCGCCTGCATCATGATTTCGGCTCGCTGGGCCATGCCAGCATTGACCCTGAAGTCCACACCCTGATCTCGGCCGGTCTGGTGGCCGAACACCTGATGCGCCGCCACGAGGGCCTGCCCGAAGACGCCGATTGGGCGGCCAACCGGGCTGCCGTGATGGACTGGCTGCAGATCAGCGTCGACGAGTTGGAACAGTGGGAAGACGGGCTGCAAGGACTGTTCGACGCGGAATAGCTGACCAAGCGTCAGCGAAAAATCAATTGCCAGACCGCCACAAGCACATGGCCCCAGATCAGGATGTTGAGCCCACCCAGGCCAAACACCCGCGACAAGTTCCAGAACGTGCGGGCCCGGTCCATCGCGCCGTCCTCGCCGGTGACGGCGTAAACCAGCAGATAAAACGCCGAGGGGATGAAGGTACCGGCGATCAGGATCGCCATCAGCCAATAGAAGAATTTCATGCGGCGGATTGTGAGTGGGTTTGCCCCACAAAATCGCAGCCATGTCGCTGAAGTCTTTGCCTCTTTTCGCCCTGAGCCGCATCAAGCGCTTGCGCGCGCCGTGGCTGCTGTTGGCCATCTTGGCGCTGGGTGCCGGGCCGCTCTATTTGCTCTTGGGCCCGCGCGGCGCGCTGGTGACGATAGAAAGCAAGACTTGGCGCTTCGAGATCGACGTGGAGCGCCGCCTGCCGGAGACCGGGGCCGACTGGTGCGACGCGCTGCCTCCCGGTGCGACCGAGTTGGACCGGCGCTTGGTCAACAAGCCTTCGGGCGACGGTGTGATGGCAGCCAATACCGCGCGCTGCCGCTACAGCCTGCCCGGTTGGCGCAGGCTCTACCAGGCGCAGGCCCGTGGCGATGCGGCCGAGCCGCCGGTCTGGCCCCAGCCCGATCTTCAACAGGTGCCAGGTATTGCCCGCGATGCGCTGCGCCTTGGGCAACGCAATGCCTTCTTTGAACTCAATTTACTCACCGCCGACGGCAAGCGCTGGACCTGCACCCTGCCCCGCCCGCAGTGGCAGCGCATGGCGGTGGGATTCAAGCTGCGCCTGGCCGTGGATCGCTTCGGGACGGCGGATTGCGCAAAGCTGCATTGGTCCTGACCGATTCCCACGCCACCCGCGCCGCAGCCAGATCCCAGCGCGCGCAACCCACGCTCTTGAACACCCGCGTGCGGCCGTCAGCCAGTGGCACATGTCCGATCACCAGGTCTTCCAGCGAAGTCTGTGGCGCGCTAAGGCCTGCCGCGAGCAGATCACCGGCCTCGGCCTGCGCGCCTTCGGGGTCGTCGACAAACACCTGGGCGGCGGCGACAAGGGCCGGTGGCAGCTCAATCATGTCAGGCCGAAATGCGCCGACGCCAATTACCAGCGCACCCACGCCCACGCCGGCAGGCAAGACGGGCGTGTAGCTGCTGGTGGCGGCAATGACCAGATCCCAGTCATGGGCGGCCAAATCTGCCAAGGGCTGTTGGCGTGAATGGAAAAATTGCTGAGCCTGCGGGTGCAAGGCCGCCAGCGCCTCGCCATGGGCCAGCGCCTGAGCACCCGTGCCGATGATCAAGACCTTGACCAGCGGCCGGGTCATCAGCAGCTGCACCGCCAGCAGGCTCACCGCTGCCGTGCGCCGCGCGGTGACGGTGGGGCCATCGAGCAGCAGCAAACGCGCGCCGGTGGCGCTGTCCATCACGATTACCTCGCCTTGTATCGTCGCCAAACCCTGCGCGCGATTGGCCGGGTGAACGGTGACGAGCTTGGTGATGCTCAAGGCCGGGCTGATGGCGGGCATCACCAGCAGGGTAGCGCCGGCGGCCAGTGGCAGCACCAGGCGCGGCGGGCAATTGATCAGCCCGGCAGCATGGTCGCGGCACACCTCTTGCAGCGCCGAAAGCAGGGCCACCCAGGGCAAGGCCTGAGCCGTCGCGGCAGCATCAAGAACGCGCATACAGCCACCCCAACCGCAGCGGCAGACTGCCGACATGGACCATCGAAACAATCACTTTGAAGCAAGAACTTTGCAAGGCTAAAACCAGCGGTTCCATGAGAGCGAAAAAACCAGTGCGGCTGGGCCGATGGGAGATACTGCGGCCGCCCCACGGGAGGCGCGACGGGATAGCAGGGATGTTGCCATGAGTATGGATGTAGGAATTGCAGGGGATGGGCTGGCTGAAACGGTGATCGCCAGCGAGCTGTCCAAGCGCGGCAGCGATGCCCCGCCAAGCGCACATGCAAGCTGCGCCAACTGCGGCGCCGTGCTGCAGGGCGCCTTCTGCCACCAGTGCGGGCAAACCGCCCATATCCATCGCTCCTTGCTGCACCTCGTCGAGGAGTTGCTGCACGGCGTCCTGCACTTCGAGACCAAGGCCTGGCGCACGATCCCGCTGCTGCTGTTTCGGCCCGGCAAGCTGACGCGCGACTACATCGACGGCAAGCGCACCCGCTATGTCTCGCCGCTGGCACTGCTGCTGTTCCTGATCTTCATGATGTTCTTCGTGTTCTCGCTGACCAGCGGCGATACCGCGACGCCCGAGAGCGTGGCGCGCGAACTGGTGAAGGAACGCGCCAAGCTCGTCAGCATGCAGGGCGATCTGGCCCGGCTGCCTGCCGGCGATGCGGAGCGCTCAGAGTTGGAGACAGGCATTTCCGAGCGGCGCCTCGAAATT
Organism: Burkholderiales bacterium; assembly: GCA_038327205.1. GTDB lineage: Bacteria > Pseudomonadota > Gammaproteobacteria > Burkholderiales > Burkholderiaceae_C > Paucibacter_A. Next base: position 16,946 of record JBBQKT010000029.1, read on the forward strand.
GCGAACTTGGAGAAATCGGCCCGAGCGCTCGAACTCAAGCCCGCAGCTGGCGCAGCGGCCGGAGCCGGTGCAGCCACTGAGCCAGAAAGCAACAACGAGGCACCACGGCTGACTCAGGAAAAATTGCATCTACAGCTCAGCAAACATATCCCGATCCTGGCTCGGCTGAGCATCGAGCGCAAGATCGTCCACGCGATGGAAAACAAAGAACTGGCGCTCTACAAGATCAAGGGCGCAGCGGCCAAGTTCGCCTTCCTGATCGCACCAATCTCCCTGCCCTTCCTGTGGCTGCTGTTCCCCTTCAGCCGCCGCTTCACCATGTTCGATCACGCGGTGTTTTCGCTGTACTCGCTGTCGGCAATGGCGGTGCTGATGATGACGGCGGTGGTGCTGGGCTACTTCGACCTCGACGCACCGGCCGGGCTGCTGGCCACCCTCGCGCCGCCGCTGCACATGTTCAGCCAACTGCGTGGCGCCTATTCCCTAAGCCGTTGGGGCGCCGCCTGGCGCACCCTGGCCCTGGTGTTCATTGCTAGCTGCGCGCTGGGCATCTACAGCATGGTGGTCGTGCTGTTGAGCATGTAGGCAAGCGGCTGCTCAGCGCCGCGGCGGCGGCACGTCCGTGCACGAGCCATGCGCCACTTCCGCCGCCAAGCCAATGCTTTCGCCCAGCGTCGGATGAGGGTGGATGGTCTTGCCGATGTCGACCGCGTCGGCGCCCATCTCAATGGCCAGGGCGACCTCGCCGATCATGTCGCCCGCGTGCGTGCCGACGATGCCGCCGCCGATGATGCGGTGGCCGTTTTCACCATCACTGTCGTCG
>JBBQKT010000030.1:0-17136 GCA_038327205.1 Burkholderiales bacterium
CCGGGCTTCATTCATGAATGATAACGTCCTTTATCAGTCATAAATAAAAGAGTAAAAAGCCAACCAAAAAGACTGGCTTGGACAGCTGAAATAAATTGGTATGTCGACTCTTTTGCGAGGCTCAGACCCACAAGTGCACGAACGCCGACACCTTCTAGATCGTCGACAAGCACCACCCTCAATCCCACTCGCGATGCACGCCGATCCGCGCGAACTGATGCACCGCGTGAGCAAATTGGTCAGCGCTCAGCTCTAAGTACCGCAGCATCCCAGGCTCTGCAAGAAAGCCCTTCCACTGACTCTCAGTGCATGCAGCGCCACCCCTTCCTCGGTTGAAAATGGTCATCGCAACCGCAGGCGACAGCCCCGAAGCTGCCACCAATTGCACGAGCTGCGTATTCGTCGATAGTGCGACGTCGGGCCGCCAAGGGCCTTCGCCCTGGCGACTGGTCACAGCCGATACATGTGTCATTGCCGTCATGATTTACTTCCTCCGATGACCAAGTTTTACAGGTTTTTCACGACGCTGTCGGTGCCAAGATGCCACGCATCCCCTCATTTGAGGGAGCTTGAACCGATGACCAAAAGCGCTTGCCGTAACAGCTGGCGGACTGCAATGTACTGTATTTTCATACAGATATCAGAGGCAGAGTGATCTCGGCGACCTTTGAACCAGTAGTGGGCTGAACCGGCACAGTGGCCAACCCTGATCAGGTCTTCAAGCCAAAGCACAAGCTTGCCAAACGAGCGAGAGAAAATGATCTACTGTTTGGGCACCGGCGGTTCATCGCTTCCGATGCACGGAATGCCCTGCAACTCCAGGACTGCATTTTTGAGCACGAAGGAATACCGCTGCTAAATAGTTGACGGATCGGCCGCCCGGTCAATTTGCCAGTGGCAGCTGTACAGATACCGGCACATCATCTCCACGGGAGCGAGTCTGATCCCCTTCCATTACTATGCGCCGCATAGATACGCGCAAAAAGCGCAGCGGAGGGCCCGGTGTCACAACAGACCGAGCGGCATTACAAACTCAAACACCTGCTCGACGCCGGCCGCTGCCTGAGCAAGCAGCATCTGCTGAACGAATTGGGCACCTCGCCCAACTCGTTCAAGCGGGACCTGACGTTCTTGCGCGACCGCATGAACGCAGGTTTTGTCGCAATAGCGGCGTCGGCCCAAGGACGCCCCCGGTTGCTCGACATTCAGAACGCCAAACTGTAGAACTGCTCAGCTGGCGACGAGGTTCGATCTTTGACTCCAGCGAGCTGGCCCTTGCGAATCATGTGCATGATTTCAATGCCGGCGATCAGCGCCCTGGCCGACCAGAAGCTCTTGAACCCCATCATCGGCCGGGTGACTCTCTTCACCGCCCGGTGGTCTTGCTCTATCAGGTTGTTCAGGTACATGGACTGGCGCATGGTGACGGGCAAGCCGCTGTCGGCTCGGATGCTCACGATGGCCGCCGTGTTGACGCCGCTCTTGTTTATGGTGATCTTGTCTGGGGCGCCGAGCAAATCGATGGCACGTTCAAAGAACGCCCGCACCGCCGCATGATCGCGCTTGGCGCGCAGAAGGAAGTCCACGGTGGCGCCGGCCTAGTCGACCGCGCGGTACAGGTACTTCCACTGGCCGCGGACCAACACATAGGTCTCGTCCATGCGCCAGCTTTTTCCGGCCGGACGCTTGCGCCGGCGAAAGACCGCCGCCAGCACCGGCAGCATCTTGACCGACCAGCGATGCACGGTCGAGTGGTCTACCTCGACGCCGCGCTCGGCCATCATCTCTTCCAGGTGGCGAAGGCTCAGCGGGTAGTGCAGCCGCTTGATCACTTTGCGCAACTCGTCATTCATGCCTTGGCCAACCCCGCTCTTCATCGGGGTCAGCCTACCAGCTGGCCGCTATTGCGACAGAGCCCTTGAGTCTGCCGCTGCTGGCCTGACTGCGGCTGGCACAGCGTACTCGGCCGACGTGGCGCAGCTCACCGAAGCGACAAAGAAGGCCCTGGTTGACTACATCGATCGCCGTGCCTCGGCCGCCACGACTCAGGCGCTGGCCGAGCATCGCAAGGCGATGACCGACGCGGCCACCCTGGCGTTTGCCGAACAATTCGCACCCGCGGTGAGAGACATCGCCCGCCAGGTTGAAATCCACAGCGGCCGCGTCGGCAGAACATTCGCGCCGGTGGCTTCGACTTTGGGTGTTTTCCTGCTGGGGGCCGTGCTCGGGATCGGCAGCGCAATGCTCTGGATGCGATAACCCGGTTTGCCCAACTGTGGGCTCTGGCGCGACTGCTGGAATCAGTTTTTGTTCAGCTGCGTGATGGCGGTACTGCGCTATCAGCACCAGGGCCCGAGTACCTGTATCAGCGCAACAGGCGCAGCGCCGCATTTGTCTGGTTCACATCGAACCCTGTCGCATCGAAGGGCCCGCCGCTCCAAAGCCACATCGCGGCATGCTCGTCGTGGCTGGGGTCCGCAATCGCTTCCAAGAACTCGGCGTAACCACCCACGCCGCCAACATCCTCAGGTGGGCAAGCGTTCTGCCCTGCGATGCACACAGGCCAGGTGTTGAACGAATCGTCAGGCAAGAGGCGGTTTTCGATGGTCACCGTGTGACGCCAGTTGTCGCCGAAATCGTAGGTGTAGCTGAACCCAGGAATCACCTCGCCAAGGACGGCACCGACCTTGTGGCGCCGGTCGTCGAGGGTCGGTGTGTCGTAGACCTCTTCGTCATCGGGAATGCCATAACGCTTTGCATCGACCACGAACTCGTGGAGGTGACTGTTGGTCCAACCCAAGGCCGTCTGAATGACTCGATCAAGCTTGGCCATGGTCAGCGTGTCTGGCACCCAAAGCCGACGCCAGACCGTCGGCTTGACGTCGTCGAGCTCGACGAGGAGTTGGTAAACACGCTTGATCGTATTGGGGCGGGATTTAATTGCCATGGACACATGCGTATCAGCCGATACCGCCTCGCCTGGCGCAGTTATGGGGCCGTGCTTTCCGAGGAGTCTTGGGTGTGGGCCGGATTACGGTTTTGGTGGGCGTCGGACTGCGGGCGCCTTGACTGAACGCCGCTTCGCCTTGATGAGGTCGGCATCACGGCGCATGCTGGAGGCGACGAACTCGGCAAAGGGCACGATGTTCTCGCGTGAGCTGGCCTCGTCCAGCGCAGCCATGTATTCGCTGCGGCGCTCAAGCTCGATGACCGTCCAAGGGTACCCGCCCGAGGCCATCATGGCGTTCATCAAAAACCTGCCAATCCGACCGTTCCCATCGGGGTACGGGTGCGTGAACACGAACACAAAGTGCCCAAGGACGGCCCTCACACAGGCCTGCGGCTCAGATTCCAGCAGCTCGAACAAGGCAGGCATCATGTCGCGCACGGCTTCAACGGGTGGCGGCACGTGCGCAGCATTGCGTATATAGACCGGATTTCCACGGTACCCGGCCAGGTCCTGGGCCTTCAAGATTCCCGCAGCCACACTGGGCGCAAAAAGCTCGCGGTACCAAGTGCGGTGGTCGCGTGACGCGCTGATTCCAGCGTTCATGCCAGCCAAGATCCTGCCGATGGAGGCTTCGACCTCGATGCGGGCCAGGTAGTAGCCGCGCGCAGCCATGGCATCCCGAGACTGCTCGTCGGCCTCGTTTTTCTGAGGATTCCAGCCGCCTGAAGCGACGCGCTCAATGAGCTCGTTCGTCACGCGGTATCCCTCGATGGACAGCGAGTTGTAGGCATCGCGCGCATACGAGTCCTTGACCGCAGCCATATAGGCCGACGATTCGGCGGGCAAGCCCGGCGCCGGCGGGAAAGCTTTGATGACATCGCCGCGCATCGTTGCCCACATCAGTCGGATGCGGGTCACGTAGGGCGATTCACCGCGAAGTATCTTCATCGGCGGCGGCGGATCTGCGAACGGATTGGTCTCCGACACCGTGTGGCCGACACTGCGCAGGGTGAACAGCACGTCATCGGCGATGGTCTCCTGGCCGCAGGCTCTCAAAGCACCAGCCAATCTCCCGGCGACGACGCTATGACTGCCTTCCAAAAGTTGTCGCGCCAAGACGCTGCCGTCTTTCAGACCCATCAGCGCGATCTGGGCGTCACGCGAGTACGTCCGGTAAAAGGACTCCGACACCCGAACAAGCGCGTGTTCCAGCTTCATGGCTCGCAAGCCGCCAACGGCGGTGCGATTGCCTGCGTCAGGGAAGTCTTTGGCCCGATAGTCGAGGATGGTGTGCCCGGCCGGCAGTTGGATGACGGAGTTCCCGCCGGCGGGCGCGTTCACGACGACCTGGGCGGGCAACGATGTATTGCCTGCGTGGATTCGGATCGAATGATCGGCACCCACACACCACTCGGCACCGAATCTTTCCTCGCAGTAGCGGGCAATAAAGTCGTTCGCGCTGGCGTACCAAGCCGTCGTCTCGCCATCGCTTTCGCCGGGCCGAGAGGGCATGTACCAGCCCTTGATGACCGGTTTGAGGAAGCCCGCCCCGACCAAGGCTTCGCGGTCATCACGGCTCAGCTCGTTCGTGTGCAGGACAGTCAACCCGCTGTCCTGAAGGCCTTTCAACGAAATCAGTGCGTTGGCAAGCCGCCGCTGGGAAGGAGTTTCAGCGGCCATGGGGTCTCCAGCGCTAGGGAATCGTGAGAGATCATAGCTAGGATATTATGCAATATCAACGCTATGAGATGCGGTGATACTTGGGCTAGGTTTTTATGCACGCCCACCGCAATCATCGTGCTAGCTCTCACCTTCCAGAGCACGGGCCCATTCGATCCACCGCCATGAGACCCTCATGGCGGAACCATAGAACGCAAGAACGCCGCGAGGCACCTTGCCACTTCGAACCACTGAGGCCGACGGCCGAACACTTGGGCGTCGCAAGAGGCGCCCGACACCCGCATGTCGCCGACACGGACCGTGCAGACGCCCGATATCCGGATATGTCAAAAGTGCTGCGCGCGCCTGGAACGGGCATCCCGGTTTTCGCAACCTCGAAAAAGCTCCTTCTAGAACTCAAGTCGAGATGGCTTTGAAGTCAGTTGCCCGTTCATCGACGAAAGACACAGCTCGGGAAGCAAAGGACCATCACAGACTCAAATTTGGCTGGCCTGTGTTCGGCCAAAGTGGTTCAGCCAAGACCACACCCGCGAAGGTTGGTCGTCGCCGTCTGCCAAACTTCCGAATTCGGACGAGCCAATCACAATGCTGCTCGCCCAACATCATTTTTCAAAGGGACTCTGACCATGCGCCATCACGTACTCGGCCGCACCGGCCTGTTCGTCTCCGAGCTTTGCCTCGGCACCATGACTTTTGGCGGCGGAGACGGCATCTGGGGCCAGATCGGCAACTTGCAGCAGGACGCTGCCGAACGCCTCGTCGGCCAGGCGCTCGATGCCGGGATCAACTTTATCGACACCGCCGATGTCTACGCCGGCGGCTTGTCGGAGCAGATCACCGGCCAAGCGCTGAAGAACTTGAAGGTGCCGCGCGAGAACGTCGTCGTCGCAACCAAAGTATTTGGTGATACGGCACCCGGCCCGAACAACCGCGGCCTGTCACGCAGTCATATCCTCGATGGCGTCAAGGCCAGCTTGAAACGGCTTCAGCTCGATCACATCGACCTGTACCAGGTCCACGGCTTCGACCCCGCCACACCGATCGAAGAAACATTGCACGCCCTTGACCAACTTGTCCGCCACGGCCACGTGCGCTACGTCGGTGTGTCGAATTGGGCGGCGTGGCAAATTGCCAAGGCGCTGGGCATCTCTGAGCGGCTCGGCCTGTCACGATTTGAATCGCTGCAGGCTTACTACACCGTTGCGGGTCGTGATTTGGAACGCGAACTGATCCCGATGCTCAAGAGCGAAGGCGTCAGCTTGATGGTGTGGAGTCCCCTGGCGGGTGGTCTGCTCAGCGGAAAATTCGGACGCGAGCAGCAGGCCGAAGAAGGAAGCCGGCGCACGACTTTCGACTTCCCGCCGGTCAACAAAGACCGTGCCTACGATTGCATCGACGCCATGCGCTCGATCGCAAAGGTGCGTGACATCTCGGTGGCGCAGGTGGCCCTCGCTTGGCTGTTGCATCAACCGCAAGTCACAAGTGTGATCGTTGGCGCCAAACGGCCCGAGCAATTGGCTGACAACCTGGCTGCCACCCAAGTGGTGCTCAACGAGATTGAGCTTGCTGCCTTGAACAAGGTCAGTCAGCTTCCGGCTGAATACCCGGGCTGGATGTTCGAACGACAGGGCGAGTACCGCCGCAAACAAATGCTTGAGTGACACCGGCGCTGAGCGGCGGAACCTATCGGTGTTGGCTGCGACCTAAAACTGAGCCAGTTCCGGCGCTTCTGCCGACAGCTTTGTGAGCAGCTGAATGGACGAAATTCTAAGAATCTATGCGGGCTGGCGCTTGAGTTGGCCGGCTCAAAACATCGCCGGCGTGGTGGCTCAGCTCCGCTTCGGCGCCGACAGGGCTGAACTATGTACGTGATCGACACCACACACTTCCTCGACGCCAAAGGCAACATCGGGCCAGAGAAGGGACCTGCCCGAAAAATGGCGGACTTCATCACTTCAGTGATCGCCCATGCGTCAGACTTTGACCGATCAGACGAAGTGCCAGGCCCCGTGTGTTTCAAGTGCCGCAAGCTTGACGACCGCCGCGTGGCCACCAGCATGACGGAGGACGACGTGGTGGTCTGGCACTGCCCTGCTTGCGGCACTGACGGGCGCATCTCGAATTGGCAAGGGACGTTCTGGGACCTCACCCAAGGCATGCCTTCTGATTGACCACCCTTAACTTGAACATCACCCTGCCCCGCGCTGCCCGACCTTCCCACGCCAAGCTGACATGCCCCAGACCTCACCTGATGACCTTCTCGCCTTTCTGAATCGCCAGGATGCCTCGACACTGGTGGGCGTTTTGATCGAATTGGCCGGCGAACATGAGGCCGTGCTGGCTCGGTTGGCGCGTCTACAGCTGGCTGGCCAGCCGGACAAGCTGGCGGCTGGGTTTCGCAAGACATTGAACACATGGCGCCGCTCGTCCAAATTTTTCAGCTATCGCGAAGCGAACGAATTCGGGCGATCGCTGGAGGCCTGGCTGGATCAAGTTGGCCGCGAGCTGTTGCCCAAGGATCCTGCTGCGGCATTGGCACTCTTTGAATCCTTCATCGAAACCGATGGTGCCTTCTTCGAAAGCGCCGACGATTCGGGTGGCTGCGTCGGCGACGCCGTGCGCGCCGCCTGTCGGCATTGGCTGCAAGCCGCTCGCCGATGCGAAGCACCGGCGAGCGAATGGACAAGCCGACTTATCAAGCTTTTTAGTGATGACCAGTACGGCGCCCGAGACGAGTTGCTGCGCCGGGCGGAACTGCTGTTGGACGAGGCCGCCTTGCGCGCATTGGTAGCGCAGTTCGAGTCCCGCATGACCAGCGCGATTGCGACCCCCACGGACGACAGCGGTCCATCGCCCGAGGTGTTCAAGATTTCGGCCGCGCTAACGCTGCTGGCGGAGGCCCTGCAAGATCCCGACGTCAAGGTGCGCGCCGTGATGAGCTACTGCCCGCAGCCAAATCCGGTGCAAAAGTCAGCCTTCGTCGTGGCCTACCTCAAGGCCGACCGTCCGGCCGACGCGTTGACATGGCTGCAAGAATCCTGGGGTCATATGGAAGACACGCGTCTGGTCCTGCAATCGGACGCCCTGGGTCGTCTTGGTAGGTATGCCGAAAGCGCGCCAATCCGTGAGCGACTGTTCGAACGATCAATCTCAGTGTTCAATTTGCACCGATGGCTTGAACATCTGCCCGAAACATCCAGGCGCGAGGCGCTGGAGCGAGCCCATCAGCTGGCCCTGGCCAACGCCGATCCTGCGATGGCGGCCGCGTTGCTGCTGGATATCGGGGACGATGATGCTGCCGAAGCGATGTTGCTCACCGGGCACGCTCGACTTCGAGGTGACGACTATGGGGCGTTGTTGCCGCTGGCGCAGGCGCTCAACACCCAGCAACGCTTTCTCGGCGAGACCGCCATTTACAGGGCCCTGCTAACGACCATCCTCACCCGTGCCTACGCCCCAGCCTACGGGCATGCCGCCCGCTACTGGGCGCGACTGCGGGAGATTGAAGCGACGGGCGTGGGCTTTTTGCCACTGGAATCGCACGAAGACTTCGAGGCAGCGATCCGACAACGGCACGCACGGAAGAGGTCGTTCTGGGCACACGTGAACGGCGAACGCAGCGATGTCGAGGATGCCGATATTCATCGCAGCCATGCATAACGGGATGTTGCCGCCGACGCGGCCAGATCGACCTAAGCGCTGACCGGGCCGGTTGGAGTCAACACTGTTGACCGGCACCTTTCGCCGAGCAAATCAGCGCACCTTCACGCCATTGAGCGTTCCGGCGTCAGTTCACCGGCTGATCCGAAGTGCGGTTGAAGAAATCGAGCGGCTCGTCATCGAGCGCTCGGAGCGCTTCGGCCAGGGCCTGTTGATCCGACTCGAAGGGTTCGTTCCACACATGGGACGCGTTTTCAGCATCGACGATCTCCAGAATCCAGCCGCCCTCGCCGTCACCATATATTTCAACCCGAACCTCCAGCCCATTGCGAGTGACGCTTTGGCAAAGCGGCGAATCGATGAAGTCAGTTTCCGCATCCTCGTCGGGATCAGTCACATCTTGACCCACCGAGTCAGCAACGCTTGTGGCATCAAACTTCCTCGACATCACGGCAGCCATGGCTTCGAGGCGTTGGCCGCGGGCCCGCTTGCAGGACTGCACCGCCTTGTTGATATTTTCGTCGGCGATGGTGGTCATCTGCTGCATGTTGCGCAGCAGTGCCTTGAGCTCGTCGGCTGGCGCGGGTTTGGCCTCGTCTTCCAGAAGTCCGGCAGCGCCCTCGAACATTTCATGTAGCGCGGCCAGCCCCACTACTGCCTCATGCGCCTTCTGGGGCAAAAGCATCTCTGCTTCCGGTCCGAACAACCCATCAACGAAGCCCGTCAGTTCCTGAGCGCGCTGCCGCGCCAAGTCGTGCAGGGCCTGACGGGTGGGAGGCACTTCGAAGCGCGGCAGTCTGAACGGGTTGCGGCTGCTTTGATGCTCTGACATCCGGTTCCAAAGCCCGTTCACGAGTACACCGACAACTTCCTCGACCGCTTCGGACGATGCAAATTCCGGCATCTCGCCGCCCCAGGCCTGGGCTATCGGCGCCATCGGCGAGACATCCAGCCTCGGGCTTGCAATGTTCCCCAGAAACAGCGTACGAACTACATGCAGCGGCGTCGGGCAGTCAAGACGCAGCAGCAGTGCCTGCACGTCCTTGTCGGTCGCACTTTTGGGGCTGGGGCGTGGTTTCGAAGAGCTCATCGATAGGGCAAGAAGAATTTTTAAGGGGCCGGCGCAGGGCCATCACTGTCCCAACGCTCGTGGCAAGTCTTGATGTGAAAGGCTGCGGCCTCCTGGTCGATTCGCCAGTGGCAGCTGTACAGATACCGGCACATCAACTCCACGGGCGCGTGGTCTGATCCCCTTCCATTACTATCCGCCGCATAAATACGCGCAAAAAGCGCAGCGGAGGGCCCGGTGTCACAACAGACCGAGCGGCATTACAAACTCAAACACCTGCTCGACGCCGGCCGCTGCCTGAGCAAGCAGCATCTGCTGCACGAATTGGGCACCTCGCCCGCCTCGCTCAAGCGGGACCTGACGTTCTTGCGCGACCGCATGAACGCGCCGGTGATCTTCGACCGCGAGCGTGGCGGCTACCGGCTGGACCACGCCGCGCAACAAGTGGGCACCCAGTACGAACTGCCTGGCCTGTGGCTCAATGCCGATGAAATCCATGCGCTACTGACGATGCAGCACCTGCTGGCCAATCTCGACGCCGGCGGCCTGTTGGGGCCCCACATCGCGCCGCTGATCGCGCGCCTCAACAAGCTGCTCGGCACGGGTGCAAACACCACCAGCACCGAACTCGCCCGCCGCATCCGCGTGCAAACCGTCGGCGCCCGCCAACTCCACGTGCCCAACTTCCAATCGGTCGGCAGTGCCCTGCTGCGCCGCCAGCGCTTGCTGATTCATTACCACGGCCGAGGTCGGGACGTAGGCCACGAGCGCGAGGTTTCGCCCCAGCGCCTGATTCACTACCGAAGCAACTGGTATCTCGACGCCTGGTGCCATTGGCGCGACGCGCTGCGCAGCTTCGCCGTGGACGCCATCCAGCGCACCCAGGTGCTGGACAAAGCCGCGATCAACGTGCCCGAGACCGAGCTGGACGCAATCCTTGGCAGCGGCTACGGCATCTTTGCCGGCCGCGAGGTGCAATGGGCCCGCCTGCGCTTCACCCCCGAACGAGCCCGCTGGGTCGCAGCTGAGGGCTGGCATCCCAAGCAGCGGGGCCAATTCGAGCCAGATGGCAGCTACCTGCTGGAGATCCCATACGCCGACCCGCGCGAGCTGGTGATGGACATCCTGCGGCATGTGCCGGAGGTGGAGGTGCTGGGGCCGGCGAGTTTGGCGGCGACGGTGCGAGAAAAATTGTTCGCAGGCGTGCAGAAATTTGGTGGCGGGCTCACGCCATGAGCCTGCAGCTTGCGAATATGAGGCCACGCCGTCAAACCTCTTCACCCGCCCACCATGTCAATACCTGACCCCGTCGACAAAGCGCTGCACGCGCACAGCCTGAACGAGCAAGGCTATTGGCACGGGCTCGCCGACCATTCGCAATCGGTCGGGCGCATGGCGGGTGTGTTCGCCGCGCCATTTAAAGCAACACTCTGGGCCGAGTTAGCTGGGCGTTGGCATGACCTGGGCAAGGCCCGGCCTGGCTTTCAGCGCTATGTGCGCAGCAACGCTGACGCCCATATCGAAGGCCGCGTCGCGGGTTCCGAGAAAACCCATTCCGCCGCCGGTGCGCTGCATGCGCGAGCCATGTTCATTCAGCAGCTTGGCCCGAAACAAGGCGAGGGACTGTCTCGGGTATTGCAATACCTGATTGCAGGCCACCACGGCGGCCTGGCTGATTGGAATGCGGGGGAGCTGGGACAAGGGTTGGCTCCTCGACTGGATTCAATTGAAGCGCAGACCGAGTACGCCGAAGCGCTGCAGGCGGCGTCGACTGCGATGCCCGCGCTGTGCGACGCGCCCAGCAAGGCTGAGTTGCTCAATGCCGCCCTCAATACCAGCAGCTTGAGCGAGCGCGGCCAGCCGCTGGCCCGCTCGATCTGGCTGCGCATGTTGTTCTCGGCGCTGGTGGATGCCGATTTTCTGGACACCGAGGCTCACTTCAAGCCCAAGTCCGTTGACCATCGCGCGGGCTTCCCAAACATGGCGCAGTACCGCGACATGCTGAATGCCAAGTTGAAGCGCATGGCAGAACAGGTCGCCTTGCAGGGGCTGACCGACTCCGCCGTCATGCAAGCGCGGGCTGCCGTGCTGGCGCAGTGTCGGCACAAAGCCTCGTTGCCGCCGGGCGTGTTTTCTCTGACGGTGCCAACCGGCGGCGGCAAGACGCTCTCGTCGCTGGCCTTCGCGTTGGAACATGCGTGCCAGCACGGCTTGCGCCGTGTCGTTTACGCTATTCCGTACACCAGCATCATTGAGCAAACGGCCTCGGTGTTTGGCGCAATCTTCGGGGCCGAGAACCTCGTCGAGCATCACAGCCAGGCCGACGCCGACCCGGCGCAAGAAACTGCGCGCAGCCGACTCGCCTGTGAAAACTGGGACGCGCCGCTGGTCGTCACCACCAATGTGCAGTTGCTGGAATCCTTGTTTGCCGACCGCCCTTCGCGCTGCCGCAAGTTGCACCGGCTGGCAGGCAGCGTCATCATCTTGGACGAGGCCCAGATGCTGCCGCCCGAGTTCTTGCAGCCGGTGCTAGATGCGCTGAACGTGCTGCTGACCCATTACGGCATCACCCTGCTGCTGTGCACCGCCACGCAGCCGGCGCTGACCGATATGGCGGCCTTCGACCCGAAAAGAGAACTGCGCGGTCTGCCGGTGCCCACACCCATCATCGATGACGAGGCCGCGCTGTTTGCCCACTTGCAACGCACGACCGTGCAATGGCCAGACGACCTCACCACCCCGATCGAGTGGCCAGAGCTTCTGCCCCGCTTGCTGGCCTGCCCGAGCGCCTTGGTGATCGTCAACACCCGACGCGATGCGGCCGAGCTGACCCGCGCACTGCCGGCAGGCACGCAGCATCTGTCGGCGGCAATGTGCGGCGCGCATCGGCAAGCGGTGGTTGCAGAAATCCGCCAGAGGCTGAAGGCGCAACGTGAAGGCGACACCACGCCGTTTTACGTCGTCAGCACGCAATTGATTGAAGCGGGCGTCGACGTCGACTTCCCCGTTGTATTTCGCGCGCTCGCCGGGCTCGATTCGATTGCCCAGGCGGCAGGCCGCTGCAACCGCGAAGGGCTGCAGGCGCAGGGCGACGTGCATGTGTTTGTAAGACCCATACCGAAACTGCTGACCCAGTTGTGCAACGCCGCCGCAACCACCGTCAGCCTGCATGACCAAGCTTTGACCGACGCACTCGCGCCAGAAGCCTTCGAGCGCTACTTCAAACTCTTCTACTCACACCAGCCCAGCTTCGATGTGCGCGATGTGAAGACCGAACTTGAAGACCGCGACGGACGGCTGCAATTCAATTTCCGCACGGCCGCCAAGAAGTTCCGGCTCATCGACGACGAGGACCAGGCCAGCCTGCTGGTGCCGTATCACTTGATCGACAAGCAACACGCGCATCTGGAGCCACTGATCGCCAGCCTCAAGAGTGGCAAGACAGACCGTTGGCTGATGCGTGCCACGCAGCGCTACACGGTAACGATCAGGACGCGTGAGCTGGAGAAGTTGGAACGGCAGGGTGACGTGAAGTCGCTGTTGCCGGGCTTGTATTTGTTGGTGGACGAGACGATTTACGACCGGCTGTTTGGCCTGCTGCCGAGGGATACCCCTTTGGACGCGGCAAGCTTGGTTCAGTAGGCTTTGCCCGTTATCAGGGAGAGGAAAAAAATGAAACGCTATTGCTTGGCCGTGTCCGGCGAGTTCGCCTGTTTCACGCGGCCCGAGATGAAAGTCGAGCGCGTCAGCTATGACGTGATCACACCCTCGGCCGCCCGCGCGCTGTTCGAGGCGATTCTGTGGAAGCCGGCGATACGTTGGCATGTGCGGCGCATCGAGGTGCTGAAACCCATTCACTGGATCAATCTGCGGCGCAATGAGGTCGGTGCGGTCATCTCCACCCGCAATGTGCAGCAGGCGATGACGGCCGACGATGGTGATCTGGCGCTCTACGTTGAAGACGAGCGGCAACAGCGGGCCGGGCTGTTTCTGCGAGACGTGGCCTACCGCGTTCATGCCGATCTGGAAATGTGCAACGACGAGCCGCCACAAAAATATCTGGAAATGTTCGAGCGCCGCGCTGCCAAGGGCCAATGGGTGAATCAGCCCTATCTGGGCTGTCGGGAGTTTGCGGCAGACGTGCGGCCGGTGGTTGATGTCGACAGCCAGCCATTGGCGATTGATGAAACGCGCGACCTGGGCTGGATGCTGCATGACCTCGACTTCACGCAAGCCAGCAACCCGCAGCCGCGCTTCTTCCGCGCGCAGATGAACAAAGGCGTGATTGAGGTGCCGAGCTTCGACGGCACGGAGGTGGCGAAATGATTTTGCAAGCGTTGGCCCAGCTGTATGAGCGCCGCAGCCGTGACGCTGACCCTGCACGACGCCTGCCTTCGCCAGGGTTGGAGGACAAAGAGATTCCTTTCGTTGTGGAGCTTCGCCCGAACGGCACCGTAGTACAAATCCGACCTACCGGCACCTTGGTTGGCAAGAAGCTTCGCGGCCAAAACTACCTGGTGCCGCAAGCCGTCAAGAAGACTTCGGGCGTGGCGGCCAATCTGCTGTGGGACACGGCCGAGTACGCGTTGGGGGCGAGCACCAAGGCCAAGCCGGAGCATTTGGAGAAACAGCAACTGGCCTTCAAAAAGCGCATCCAGGAATTGGCCGAGCGCGCGCCCGAGGATGCGGGCTTGCAAGCCGTGCTGGCCTTCCTTGCTGACCCGCAGCTCGACGCGCAGCGCGGCACGCCGGTTTGGGATGAATTGGTGCTGAGCAACCCGGTCGTGAGCTTTGAGCTGCAAGGCGATGGGGGTGCGCTGGTCTGCCAGCGCCCGGCGGTCGTTGGCGCTGTGCTCAGCGCAAGCGGTGCCAGCGCCGATGCAACACAGGCAATGTGTTTGATCGAGGGTCAGGTCTTGCCCATCGAACGCCTGCACACCGCCATCAAGGGCGTCTGGGGCGCGCAAAGCTCGGGCGCCAACATAGTCTCGTTCAACCTGGATGCGTTCAACTCTTACGGCAAGGCGCAAGGCGGCAATGCGCCCGTCAGTGCCCGCGCGGCCTTTGCTTACACGACCGCCTTGAACGCGCTGCTGGATCGCGCCTCGCGCAATCGCGTGCAGGTCGGTGACAGTTCAACCGTGTTTTGGGCCGATGCGGAGTCGCAGTTTGACGGTGAATTCACCCTGGCCGATTTATTCGGCGAGCCCAAGCCAGATAACCCCGACCGCGGCCGCGATGCCGTCAAAGCGCTCTATCAGGCACTGCGCAGCGGCCAGTTGCCCAGCGCCGAAGCCAAGGTGAATTTCTACGTGCTTGGCTTGGCACCGAACGCCGCGCGCATCAGCGTGCGCTTCTGGCTGCCGGGCATTTCCTTTGCTGAACTTGCACCGCGCATTCAGCAGCATTTTGATGATCTCCGGGTCGTGCGCCGATTTGACAGCGACCCCGAGCATCCGTCCTTGTTCCGGCTGCTTTCCAGTCTCGCCCTGCAAGGCAAGCTGGACAACGTGCCGCCGCGTTTAGCGGGCGAATGGATGCGAGCCATTCTGGAAGGAACCGCCTTGCCCGCCGTGCTGCTGAACGCCGTGGTTATGCGCTGCAAGGCCGAGCAAGACGTCAGTTATTTGCGCGCCTGTGTGCTCAAGGCTTGGTTGAACCGCAATGCGCGCGGCCAACGGGCTGGAGATCTTCAATATTTCAAGGAGGAACTGGACATGAGCCAAGAAGAACCGGCCTACAGGCTGGGCCGCTTGTTTGCGACGCTGGAGCGCATTCAAGAGCAGTCTGCCGGCGGCCCTGGCAAATTGAATTCAACCATTCGTGATCGCTACTACGGTGCGGCATCAACAACGCCCGTTGCCGTGTTCACCACACTGCTGCGATTGAAGAACGCGCATCTGAAAAAGCTGACCGTGCCGCAGTTGATGTACTACGAAAACTTGATCGCTGAGATTCTTGTTCCGATCCAGGCGTTTCCCCGTCAGTTGGCGTTGGCCGAGCAGGGGAAGTTCGCTCTGGGCTATTACCACCAGCGCCAGGCCTCGTACGCAAAGCGCCCCAACGAAACCCAAGATAACCAAGAAGCCAAGGAGGCTTGAGATGAGCACTGTGACTGGACGTTATGACTTTGTGCTGCTGTTCGACGTGAAGGACGGCAATCCGAATGGCGATCCCGACGCGGGCAATATGCCCCGGCTGGATGCGGAAACTGGATGCGGTCTGGTGACCGATGTCGCGTTGAAACGCAAGCTGCGCAACTTCGTGCAGTTGGTCAAAGGTGCTGAGCCGCCCTATGACATCTACATCAAGGAAAAGGCCGTGCTGGAGCGCACCCACCGCGCGGCCTACCTTGCCATCGGCGCACAAGAAGAACTGGTCGATGACCCCGAGGCCAAGGGCAAGAAGAAGCGCAAGGGCAGTGCCGACAGTGTGGACAGGGCGCGTGCATGGATTTGCCAAAACTTCTTTGATGTGCGGACGTTTGGCGCCGTCATGTCCACCGGGGTCAATTGCGGCCAAGTGCGCGGTCCAGTGCAGCTGACTTTCGGGCGCTCGTTCGATCCCATCGTGGCCTCCGAGCACTCCATCACCCGCATGGCCGTCGCCACCGAAGCTGAAGCCGAAAAACAAGACGGCGACAACCGCACCATGGGCCGCAAGCACACCGTGCCCTACGGCCTGTATCGCTCGCACGGCTTTGTCTCGGCCTTCCTGGCCAAGCAGACAGGCTTCTCAGGCGACGACCTGGAGCTGTTGTTCACCGCGCTGGAGCAGATGTTTGAGCACGACCGCTCGGCCGCGCGCGGCGAGATGTCGACACGTGGGCTTTATGTGTTCAAGCACGACAGCGAGCTGGGCAACGCGCATGCGCATGCGCTATTTGACCGGCTGACAGTGGCTCGTGTGGGCGATAGCGAGGCGGTGCGGCAGTTTCAGGATTACGCGGTGACGTTTGATGGAAAGGCGCTGGCGGTGGGCGAGTCCTTGCAGGCAGCACCTGGTGTCACCTTGATGCGGCGCGCATAAATCAAGGGCGGTGAAATTTAGAAAATGCGGTCTTGAAAGCTGGGGCTTTTGACCCCGGCAGAAAAGGCATGGCATGGACGAGCTCGACCCTATCCCCCTCTCCGCCCTCCAGCACTGGGCTTACTGCCCGCGCCAGTGCGGCCTGATCCATCTGGAACAGGCCTTCGACGACAACGTTCACACGCTGCGTGGCAACGCGGTGCATGCGCGCACCGACCAGCCGGGCACAGAACTGATCGCCAGCGAAGGCGTGCGCGTGGAGCGGGCGCTGCCGCTGTGGCATGACGCGCTGGGCCTGATTGGCAAATCGGATGTGGTGGAGTTCGACGCGCAGGGCGTCGCCTACCCGGTGGAATACAAACACGGTCTTCGCAACAAGGCGGCCGATATCGCGGCTTGCGATGACTTGCAATTGGCCGCGCAAGCCCTGTGCCTGGAAAGCATGACCGGCCTGCCCGTGCCAACGGGCGCGCTGTATTACGCGAGCTCCAAGCGCCGCCGCGTGTTGCCGATCAAGGCCGAACTGCGGGCACAGGTGGAAACCGTGGCTGCGGCCATCCGGCAGATGCTGGCCAGCGAGCAACTGCCCGCGCCCCTGACGGGCGACACGGCGGCGCGCCATTGCAAGAACTGCTCGTTGCGCGAGCGCTGCCAGCCGGAGACGCGCGCCGCACCGAGTTGGCAGCAGGCGCGTCGCCGGCTGTTTGACCCGGATATGGATTGATTGATATGCAGTTGCTCAACAGCC
>JBBQKT010000031.1:0-17079 GCA_038327205.1 Burkholderiales bacterium
ACGCGAGACCGGCATGTCGGTGATCTTCGTCACCCACGACATCGGCGCGGCGGTCGAGG
This sequence comes from Burkholderiales bacterium, assembly GCA_038327205.1. Lineage (GTDB taxonomy): Bacteria > Pseudomonadota > Gammaproteobacteria > Burkholderiales > Burkholderiaceae_C > Paucibacter_A. Next base: position 60 of record JBBQKT010000031.1, read on the forward strand.
TGGCGGACCGCATTGCGGTGATGTATGCCGGCCGCATCGTCGAAGAGGCGGCGGTCAGCGCAATCGTCCGCACGCCCCGCCACCCTTACAGCGCCGGCCTGCTGGCCGCCACCGTCAGCGGCGAGCACCGGGGTCAGGTCTTGCCGACGATTGCCGGCGCACCGCCGAATCTGGCCGATCTGCCGCCGGGCTGCGCATTCGCGCCGCGCTGTGGGTCGGCCAGCGCGCAATGCCGCTCGGCGCAGCCACCGTTACAGCGGGTGGACGGTGCGGCGCTGGCCTGCTGGCATCCGGTGGGGGAAGTCGCGTGAGCGAGATGCCCGAGCGTGTGCGTGGCCGCCTGGCCGACGACGTCTGCCGCCAGCTCGCCGACGAGATCGTCCTCGGCCGCTTCGAGCCGGGTGCCAAGCTCGACGAGGTGATGCTGGCCGGCCGATTCAAGGTCTCGCGCACGCCGATCCGCGAGGCCCTGAAGCTGTTGGCGGCCACCGGCCTGGCGGTGTATCGACCGAATCGGGGCTCGGTCGTTGCCACCCTGGGCCGCGAGCAGCTGGACGATATGTTCGAGGCCATCGGCGAGATGGAAGCCGCCTGCGCCCGCCACGCCGCCCTGCGCATGACCGACACCGAGCGGGAGCGCCTGCGCAGCCTGCACGCCCAGGGCCGCGAGGCGATGCAGGCACGTGATCTGGACCGCTACGACGCGCTGAACCACGAGCTGCATCTGCTGATCTTGCTGGGCGCGCACAACCCGGTGCTGGCCGACACGGCGATCACCCTGCGCCAGCGCGTCGCCCCGTTCCGGCGCACCCAGTTCCGCAATCTGGAGCGCATCGGCGAGAGCTTTGCCGAACACACCGTCCTGGTCGATGCCATCCTGGCCCACGACGCGCTGGCGGCCCACCGCGAGATGCGCAACCACCTGCTGTCGGCACGCGGCGCAACCAGCCGGCTCTCGCCCGCCTGGGCGCAGCACCCCCTGATTGAAAATTCACCCCCATGAGCCACACCAAACCCATCCTCGGCACCCGCGGTGCCGTCATCGCCCCGCACTCGCTGGCCTCACAGGCCGGCCTGGCCATCCTGCGCGAAGGCGGCAATGCGATCGAGGCAACGATTGCCGTCGCGTCGACCTTGGCCGTCGTCTACCCGCACATGACCGGCATCGGCGGCGATGGCTTCTGGCTGCTGCGGGCGCCGGGCGCGGGCGTGCAGTCGATCGACGCCTGCGGCCGCACCGGCGCGCTTGTCCACGCCGGCCTCTACGGCGGCGCTGCCACTATCCCCTGGCGCGGACCACTGGCCGCCAACACGGTGGCCGGCACGGTCTCTGGCTGGGGCCGGGCCTACGAATACAGCCGCACGATGTGGGGCGGCCGCCTGCCCTTTGCCCGCCTGCTGGAAAGCGCCATTGGCTACGCCCGCGACGGATTTCCGGTCACCCACAGCCAGGTGCACAACACCCGCGTCAAGCACGACGAACTGATCGGCCAGCCGGGTTTTGCCAAGGCCTTTTTGCAGGACGGCGCGCTGCCCACTTACGGCAGCCGCCACCGCTTCCCGGCGCTGGCCGCCACCTTGCAGCGCATCGCCGACGCCGGGCCGGACGACTTCTACCGGGGCGAGCTGGCGGCGCAAATCGCCGCCGATCTGGCCCGCGTCGGCAGCCCGCTCACCCAAGCCGATCTGGCCGCGCACGAGGCCAGTCTGCAAGCGCCAATCAGCCTGCGCGTCAGCGGCGCGCAGCTCTACAACCAGGCCCCGCCCACACAGGGCCTGGCCTCGCTGCTGATCCTCGGCGTGTTTGACCGGATTCGTCAAAACGGCTGGACGCCCGACACGCTGGAAGGCATCCACGCCCTGGTCGAGGCGACCAAGCAGGCCTTCATCGTGCGCGACCGCCATGTGGCCGACCCGTCGCTGATGACGGCCACGCCCGATCAGTTGCTGACTGCCGAAGCGCTGGACCGCATGGCCGCGAACGTACCGCTGACCCAGGCCAGCCCCTGGCCCGCACCCAACAGCGATGGCGACACCACCTGGATGGGCGCGGTCGATGCCCAGGGCCGGGCGGTCAGCATGATCCAGAGCATCTACTTCGAGTTCGGCAGCGGCGTGGTGCTGCCGACGACGGGCATCAACTGGCAAAACCGCGGTTGTTCGTTTGATCTGAAGCCGGGCCGGCGGCGCAGCCTCGGCCCCGGCCTGAAGCCGTTCCATACCCTCAACCCGGCGATGGCCGAACTCGACGATGGCCGGCTGCTGGTCTACGGCACGATGGGCGGCGAAGGCCAGCCGCAAACCCAAGCCGCCGTGTTCGCCCGCGCTGTCTGGGGAGGGCATAACGTGCGCTCGGCCATCGCCGCACCACGCTGGCTGCTCGGTCGCACTTGGGCCGAGCCCAGCACCAGCCTGAAGGTCGAGGCGCGCTTTCCGGCCGCCGTGATCGAGGGCTTGCGCGCGCTGGGCCACCCGGTTGAGCTGGTCGAAGATTTCGACGAACGGATGGGGCACGCCGGTGCGTTGATGCTGCATCCAGGCGGTTGGATTGAAGGCGGCGACGATCCGCGCAGCGATGGTTCGGTTGCAGCTTGGTAGAACGACAGCCACCGATGCGCTATTTCAAATTCGACTGGTTCATGAAGGGCATGCTGATCGCTGTGGCCCTGGGCTTTGCCTGGCCCGAGCCCGGCGCACATGGCGGCTTCTTGCAGCCCGAGTGGCTCAACCGCATCGGCGTGGCCCTGGTGTTTTTTCTGAATGGCCTGGGCCTGAGCTTGGCCGCGATGCGTGACGGTGCGCTGCGCTGGCGCGCCCATCTGCTGATCCAGTCCTGCACCTTTGTGCTGTTCCCGCTGCTGGGCGTGGTGGTGCTGGCGCTGACCAAGCACTGGCTCAGCCCGAACTTGCAGCTGGGCTTTTTCTACCTGTGCGCCCTGCCCTCCACCGTGTCATCGTCGGTGGCGCTGACCGTCGCCGCACGCGGCAATGTGCCGGTGGCCGTGTTCAACGCCACCCTGTCCAGCCTGATCGGCGTCGTCATCACACCGCTGTGGATGGCCTGGATGTTGGGCCGGGCGGGCGGCGCGGATTTCCCGGTCGGGCCGGTGATCCAGGACCTGCTGATCTGGGTCGTCCTGCCCCTGGTGCTGGGCCAGATCGCGCGCAGCAAGCTGGGTGCATGGGCGGCCCGGCGGCGCGAGGTGATTCAAAAGGTCGACCGCGTGACCATCCTCGTGCTGATCTACACCTCGTTCGCCGATTCGGTGCAGCAGGGCATCTGGTCGCGCTACGGCGTGGCCGCTGTGGCCGAGACGCTGATCGGCACGGCGTTGCTGTTCGGCGTCGTGCTGGTGATCGTCAACCTGGTTGCGCGCTGGTCGGGGATGCCGATGCCCGAGCGCATCGCCGTCGTCTTCTGCGGCTCAAAGAAGACGCTGGCCGCCGGCGTGCCGATGGCGCACCTGATCTTCGGCGCGCACCCAGCGCTGGGACTGATCCTGATGCCGCTGATGATTTACCACCCGCTGCAGCTCGCCATCGGCGGCGTGCTGGCCCAGCGCTGGGCCGGGCGCCCAGTCAGCGCTGTTTAGTTAATGCTGAAGAATCTTCGCCAAGAAGTCCTTGGCGCGGGGTGAGCGGGCCTCGGAGTTGCCGAAGAATTCTTCGCGCTTGCAGTCCTCGACGATCTTGCCCGCGTCCATGAAGATGACGCGGTGGCTGACCTTTTTGGCAAAGCCCATTTCGTGGGTGACGCACATCATCGTCATGCCCTCATTGGCCAGCTTCATCATCACGTCCAGCACCTCGCCGACCATTTCTGGGTCAAGCGCCGAGGTGGGTTCATCGAACAGCATCACGATCGGGTCCATCGACAGCGCCCGCGCAATCGCCACCCGCTGCTGCTGGCCGCCGGAGAGCTGACCAGGGAACTTGTCCTTGTGGGCCGACAGGCCGACACGGTCCAGCATCTTCATACCGCGCACCAGCGCATCGTCCTTGCTGCGGCCCAACACCTTGATCTGCGCAATCGTCAGGTTCTCAGTCACGCTAAGGTGGGGAAACAGCTCGAAATGCTGGAACACCATGCCGACGCGCGAGCGCAGCTTGGGCAGGTTGGTCTTGGGGTCGGCCAGCGACACGCCGTCCACCACGATGTCGCCCTTTTGGAAAGGCTCCAGCGCATTGACGGTCTTGATGAGGGTCGATTTGCCCGAGCCGGACGGGCCGCAGACCACCACGACCTCACCCTTTTCGATCTGGGTGGAGCAGTCGGTCAGCACCTGGAAGGGGCCGTACCACTTGGAGACGTTCTTGATTTCAATCATGGCAAAGCCTTGGACAAGATTCAGCGAATGATGGCGATCTTCTTCTGCAGCCGACGCACAAGCATGGACAGGCTGAAGCAGATGACGAAATAGACGAGGGCGGCAACCAGATAGGTTTCGATCGGGCGGTTGAAGTTCTTGCCCGCCACCTCGAAGCCCTTGAGCAGGTCGTAAGCGCCGATGGCGTAGACCAGCGAAGTGTCCTGGAACAAGATAATGGTCTGCGTCATCAGCACCGGCAACATATTGCGAAAGGCCTGCGGCAAGACCACCAGCTTCATGGTCTGGGCGTAGGTCATGCCCACCGCATAGCCGGCCGAGACTTGCCCACGCGACACCGACTGGATACCGGCCCGCATGATCTCCGAGTAGTACGCCGCCTCGAACACCGTGAAGGTGATGATGGCCGACAGCTCCGCCCCCATCGGTCGGCCGACCAGCAGCGGGATCAACAGGAAGAACCACAGAATCACCATCACCAGCGGGATTGAGCGCAGGGTGTTGACGTAGAACGAGGCCGGCATCACCAACCACTTCTTGCCCGACAAGCGCATCAGCGCCAACAAGGTGCCCAGGACAATGCCGCCGATCATCGCGATCACCGTCAGTTGCACCGAGAAGATCAGCCCTTTGACGATGAAGCTGGAGACGACGTCCCAATTGAGGAAAGCAAAGTCGAGGTTCATCGGCCCGCTCCAATCGTGCCTGGAATCAACACCCGGTTCTCAATGAACAGGGCGATGCGATTGACCAGGAATGCCGAGGCAAAGTACAGCCCGGTGACCGCCAGATAGATCTCGATGCCGCGCGAGGTTTCCTCCTGCGCCTGCATCGCAAACATGGTCAGCTCGGTGATGGAAACAGCAAACGCGACCGACGAGTTCTTGATGATGTTCATGCTCTCGCTGGTCAGCGGCGGAATGACGATGCGAAAGGCCATCGGCAGCAGCACATAGCGGTAGGTCTGCGGCAGGGTCAGGCCCATGGCCAGACCCGCATAGCTTTGCCCCTTGGGCAGGCTCTGAATGCCGGCTCGCACCTGCTCGGCGATCCGCGCCGAGGTGAAAAAACCCAGCGCAAACACAACCAGGATAAAGCTCGGCACCCGCTGCAAGGTCGGGAACAGCGAGGGCAGCACGTGATACCAAAGAAACACCTGCACCAGCAGCGGAATGTTGCGAAACAGCTCCGTCCAGGCGTCTCCGATGGCCACCAGACGCTTGTCCGGCACGGTGCGCAGGATGCCCATCAGCGAACCGATGCTCACCGCAACGATCAAGGCCAGGACGGCCACGCTGAGCGTCCAGCCCCAGGCGGACAGCATCCAGTTCAAATAGGTGATGTTTCCGCCAGTGCCAAAGCAACTTGGCACGACCTCGCCATCAATGGTGTCCTTGCAGAACACCTGCCAATCCCAAGCTGCCACAGCAAGCCCTCCTCAAAAAAATCGAAGCCGCCCTGGCGGGGCCGGGCGGCTCTCTCAGCGCATTTGCCGTCTGGCGGTTTACTTCTTGGCGTACTCTTCAACCGGCTTGTCGTTGGGGTTGGCCCAGGCGAACTTGGTGGCTTCGGTGGCAGGCAGGCCGACCTTGGTATTGGCCGGCGGGATCGCCTGCACAAACCACTTGTCGTACAGCTTGGCAACTTCGCCCGACTTCATCATGGCCTTGATGCTGTCGTCCACCGCCTTCTTGAAGGTCGGGTCATCCTTGCGGATCATGATGGCAATCGGCTCGACCGACAGCACTTCGCCGACGATCTTGAAGTCAGCCGGCACCTTGGCCTTGGCGATATTGCCGGCCAGGATTTGGCCGTCCATCACGAAGGCATCGGCGCGGCCTGATTCGAGCAACAAGAAACTGTCGGCATGGTCCTTGCCGAAGACTTCCTTGAAGTCCACGCCATTGGCGCGCTCGTGTTTGCGCAGCAATTGCACCGAGGTGGTGCCGGTCGTCGTGGCGATGTTCTTGCCGTTGAGCTGGGCAATCGTGGTGATGCCGGAATTGGCCTTGACAGCGATGCGCACTTCTTCGACGTAGGTGGTCACGGCAAAGGCCACGTCTTTTTGTCGCGTGGCGTTGTTGGTGGTTGAGCCGCACTCAATGTCCACCGTGCCGTTTTGCACCAGGGGAATGCGGTTCTGCGAGGTGACAGGCTGGTATTTGACGTCCAGCTTGGCCATGCCGAGCTGCTTCTTCACATCGGCCAGCACATGCTCGCAAATTTCGACGTGGTAACCGACGTACTTGCCATCACCGAGGGTGAAGGACAGCGCACCCGAAGATTCGCGCACGCCCATGGTGGCGGCGCCGCTGTCTTTGATTTTTTTCAGCGTGTCTTCGGCATGGACGACACCGGTAGCGGCAAGGGCCAAGGCGAGGACGAGCAGGAATTTCTTCATAACAACTCCAAACACAGGATCAAGAAAACAAATGTAGATGCAGAGCAGACCACGCCGGGACTCGCTTCCGAATACGGGTTTGCACGAACTGGGCCAGGGCGTTGTTTCATGGCGTTCGCTCATGGCATTCGCTCATGGCGTCGCTGTCAAGAAATTCCAAAGCGACAGCGCCAGAGGCTTGTTGCGCCGCGACACCTCCGGGCGCTCGCGGTAGATGCGCAACTCCATACTCAACTCGAACTCGCCGCCGGCCGAAGCCTGCACCAGCCGCTGGGCGCGCAACTCCTGCTTGACCGAACTGGCTGGCAGAAAGGCCAGCCCGTGGCCCTCAAGCGCCATCGCCTTCAGGCCTTCGGCCATGTCGGTTTCGTAAATGGCGTCGAGGTTCAGCGGCTGCGGCGAAGCCTTGACGATCAGCTCGACCAAGCGGCCCAGATATGCCCCCGAAGCGTAACTGAGGAAGGGCAGCCTCTGGCCCGGACGGCCGGGCAGTCGGAACAGCGGCTGGCCGTCGGTGTCGGCCTTGGCATAGGCGGCCAGCGTTTCAACGCCCAAGGAAGCCATCTGGTAGCGCTCGGGATCGAGCTGCAGCGGCTGGCTGGCATGGTGGTAAACAATCAACAGATCGCAGTTGCCTTCGCTGAGTTGCAGCATCGCGTCATGCACATTCAAGGCATTGAGCCGGCACTTCAGCGCGCCGAAGCGCTGGCGCAGGTCCATCAGCCAATGTGGGAAGAAACTGAAGGCGAGCGAATGCGGAACTGCGAACTCGATCATGTCCTGGCCGGCCGACTGATGGCTGCGCAGCATATTGCGCGCCGCCTGCAATTGGCCAAGGATCTCAATCGATTGGGACAGCAAGGTCGCGCCGGCGGCGGTCAAGCGTGTCGGATACGACGAGCGATCCACCAGATCAACACCAGCCCAGGCTTCAAGCGCCTGAATACGGCGCGAAAACGCCGGTTGCGTCACATGCCGGAGCTGAGCGGAGCGCGAAAAACTGCGCGTCTCGGCCAAGCTCACAAAGTCCTCAAGCCATTTGGTTTCCACGAACTCAGTGTATCCACCGAGATGCCATGACCCTCGAACCACAAATGCGGCGTCTCGCCCCCCCCAACTGAAGGGGGGCTATAGGTCAGGAATGCCCAGGTGCTTCGTTACAGTCTCGATTAAGAATTTCCATTCGATCCAACTTCACGGAGCTTGCTCATGCTGGCATTGAAAACATTAGTGGTGACTGCTGTTTTGGCAGCATCAGCCGTGCCGGCATTGGCAGAGCGAGTTCTGCTGAACTTTGAAGATGTTCCAAATTCGTTTGCGAGAGTCAGCGACTCTTACAAATCGAATGGCATCTACTTCAGCTCGAACGCTTGGAGTCTCAAGTCACAAGCCGGCCTTTGCGGCGGCACCGGCTTGTTTTTTGGCGGAAACACGAATGATGTTGGCTGCGGGGCCGTGGAATTAAGCACAAGCTCGGGTAGCGGTACTGGTTTCTCCACCAGCATGACCATCAATGTGACTGACGGTTTCAACGGTCTTCTTTCCCTGCTTTACACGGCCAAAAATGCGGGCTCCTTGCAGGCTTTTGACGGTTTGGACGGTCAAGGCACAAAGCTTGCCCAAGCCGGCCTGAACACCCAACCTGATTGCGCTGACCCGGACGCAGACTTTGCTTGCAATTGGGACACAGCATTTTTCGATCTGAAAACTTCGACTGCAAAATCTCTTGTGATTTCGGGTATCGATCAGCGACTGCTTATCGACAACCTGCTTTTCGGCAATATCAATGCGAGCACCCCGCCCGCCACGAATGTTCCTGAACCTGGCGGTGTAGCACTGAGCCTTGCTGCCTTGGGCGCCTTGGCTTGGACGCGTAAGCGGATCCAGCGCTAAGTTCCGTCCAAAGGCAAGTCAGTAAGCCGAATCAATAAAGGCCACGTGGGTTACCCCACGTGGCCTTCCTCATTGCGGTCGCGTTATTTACCCTCGGCTTCACTGTCGCCGCTTTGCTGCAGCCGCCACATCCGCGCATACGTGCCCTGCAAGGCCATCAGCTGCGCGTGATGCCCCCGCTCGATGATTCGGCCTGCCTCCAGCACCAGGATTTCATGGGCATCGACGATGGTGGACAGGCGGTGGGCAATCACCAGCACCGTCTTGTTCTGAGCCGCTGATTCCAGCTCGGCCTGGATCGCCCGCTCATTGGTTGAATCAAGCGCCGAGGTGGCCTCGTCGAAGATCAGCAGTGGCGGATTCTTCAGCAAGGTGCGGGCAATCGCCACGCGCTGCTTCTCGCCGCCACTGAGCTTCAGTCCGCGCTCGCCGACCATGGTGTCGTAGCCCTTGGGCGTGGCGGAGATGAATGCGTGGATGTGCGCCGCTTTGGCCGCACCTTCCACCTGCGCCTGCGTGGCACCGGGCTGGCCGTAGGCGATGTTGTAGGCCACGGTGTCGTTGAACAACACGGTGTCCTGCGGCACGATGCCGATGGCTTGGCGCAGCGAGGACTGGGTCACCTGGCTCACGTCCTGGCCGTCGATGGTGATGCGCCCGGCATCAATGTCGTAGAAGCGGTAGAGCAGGCGCGCCAAGGTGCTTTTGCCCGAGCCGCTGGGGCCGACAACCGCCACCTTCTTGCCCGCCGGAATCTCGAAGGACAGGTCATGCAGGATGGGCCGTGCCTTGTCGTAGGCAAAGTTGACGTGGTCGAAACGCACTGCCGCACCGCTGACCACCAGGGCCTGCGCGCCCGGCGCATCGGCAACTTCCCGCTCCCGCTCCAGCAGCACGAACATCTTGTCCAGATCGGTCAGGCTCTGCTTGATCTCGCGGTAAATGACACCGAGGAAGTTGAGCGGAATGTAGAGCTGGATCATGAAGGCGTTGACCATCACCAGATCACCCAGGCTCATTCGGCCGGCCACGACGCCGGCCGTGGCCCGCCACAGCATCAGCACCAGGGCGCTGGCGATGATCAGCTGTTGGCCGGTGTTGAGCATCGACAGGGTCGACTGCGACTTCAGCTGCACGCGGCGCAGCTTCTCCAAGCTCTCGTCATAGCGACGCGCCTCGAAATCTTCGTTGTTGAAGTATTTGACCGTCTCGTAATTCAACAGCGAATCAATCGCCTTGCTGTGGGCCACCGAATCCAGCTCGTTGAGCTGTTTGCGGAACTTGGTCCGCCATTCGGTCACGACGACGGTGAAGCTGATGTAGAGCACCAGGGCCGCCCCCGTGATCCAGGCGAACGAGGCATCGAACTTGATGGCCAACAAACCCAGCACCAGGGTGACCTCGATCAGAGTCGGCACGATGCTGTAGAGCGAATAGGAGATCAACGACTGCACGGCGCGCGTGCCGCGCTCGATGTCCCGGGTCATGCCGCCAGTCTGGCGTTCCAGGTGAAAGCGCAGGCTAAGCGCATGCAGATGGCGAAACACTTGCAGCGAGATGCTGCGCGCCGTTCCCTCGGTGGCCTTGGCAAAAATCAGCTCACGCGCTTCGGTGAACAGCGAGGTGGACAGGCGCAGCGCGCCGTAGGCGACCAGCAGGCCCAGCGGCAAAACCAACATGCTTTGGACCGAACCCGGCTTGATGGCCAGACTGTCCACCAATTGCTTCAGCAGCAGGGGCACGCCCACATTGCTGAGCTTGGCGCACAGCATGAAGCCCAGCGCGAAGCCAACGCGCCAGCGGTAGTGCCAGAGATAGGGCAGCAGCTTGCGAATCGTGGCCCAGTCGGACTTGGCCGCAGGACTGGAGGGTGCGTCGATGACGGCGGGGAGCGCGGGGCTGCGTTGCATGCGTTGGAATGGGTTTTGTCGCCGAAAATGGCCGTCCGATTCCGATTGTCTCAGGCCCACCCCATGACCGACGCTGTTCCTCCAACACCCCTGCCAGCCGCTGCCCGCGAACTGGTCCTGCGCATGATGCCGATGCCGGCCGATGCCAACGCCAATGGCGACATCTTTGGCGGCTGGATCATGGCGCAGGTGGACTTGGCCGGCTCGGTGCTGCCGAGCCGGGTTTCACGCGGGCGGGTCACGACGGTGGCCGTGAACGAGTTCATCTTCAAGCAGCCGGTGTCCGTCGGCGACCTGCTGTCGTTCTACGCCCAAGTGACGCGACTGGGCCGCACCTCGATCACCGTTCACGTCGAAGTGGTGGCCGAACGCAACCCAGCCGATCCGCAGATCGTCAAGGTCACCGAGGCCAACCTCACCTATGTGGCGATCGACAGGGACGGCAAGCCGCGGGTGTTCGCTCAGCCCTGACGCTCAAATTTTCAGCTTCAGGAAAACTGCGAGAAATCCGGCGTGCGCTTCTGAAAGAAGGCCTGAAAGGCCTCGGTCGCTTCGGGCGAGCGCAGGCGCGCACCGAAGATTTCAGCCTCGGTGCGGATCGTCGCCAGAATGGCTTCGCGCTGCGGCTCACGCATCAATCGCTTGCTCTCGCGCACTGCGCTGGGGGCCAGGTTGTTGAAGCGCTCGGCGATGCGGCGGGCGTGGTTCAACACCTCGCTGGCCGGCAGCACGGCGTTGGCGATCCCAGATTCCACCGCTTGCTCGCCGGTGAACGGGTCGCCCAACAGCAGCTTCTCGGCCGCTTTGCGATTGCCCATCAACTGCGGCACCAACAGGCTGGACGCGAACTCGGGCACCAGGCCCAGGCTGACAAAAGGCATGGCCAGGCGCGCGTCGTCGGCCACATAGACGAAATCGCAGTGCAACAGCAAGGTGGTGCCGATGCCGATGGCGGCACCAGTGACAGCGGCGATGACCGGCTTGTCACAGGCGACCAAGGCGCGCATGAACTGGAACACCGGGGCGTCGTGATCCTGGCGCGGCCGGCTCATGAAGTCCTCGATGTCGTTGCCCGAGGTGAAGATGCCCGGCTGGCCGCTGATCAGGATGGAACGGACTTCGGGTGTGCTGCCCGCGACGATGATCGCATCGGCCATCGCCTGGTACATCACGCCGGTCAGCGCGTTCTTCTTTTCGGGGCGGGCAATCTCGATGGTGGCGACGCCGTTGACGATTGCAGTCTTGATGCTCATGCTTTTCTCCTGGTCAGTTGGTGACAGAGCTACTCGCTCCGCTCGGGCGATCTGTCCCGCAATTCTCAATCAGTTGGGGACAGAGCTACTCGCTCCGCTCGGGCGATCTGTCCCGCAATTACTTAAGTTGTTCCCAATGATTTGCGAGGTGCATCAGGTGCGCCCGCTCGTACTGTTCGCGAGTCAGTGTGCCGTAGGCAAAATGCGGTGCGAGTGTGCCTTTGAAAGTGGTGAACGAATCCATGGCGTCAAGCAGGCGCTGGACCGACAGCTTCAGGGGCTGCGAAGCATCCAGCGCAGGCGCACCGGGGATGGCCTCGTCGAGCGTGTGGGACATCGCCCCGCGCGCGTTGAAAAAGCTGAACGCCGCTGCGCCCACGGTTGCCCTGAACCAGGCCGGCCGCAGTTCCGGAAAGCCCGTCATTGAAAACTCGACGCTTTGCGCGGCGTGCTGAAGCATTTGCGTCAGGTTCCAAGTGCCGTTCAGCTTGCGCTCCTTGAACAGCAGTTCCAGCACCGCTTCGCGGGCGTAGCGCCAAGTAACGAAGCTTTTCAACTCGCCCTGACAACCAGCCAGCAACACGGGCGATGCCAGCAGCGGTGTGGATTTCAAAAGCTGCCGGCGGTTCATCGTGGTCAGACGCGTTCCAAGATACCGGCAGCGCCCTGACCTGCGCCAACGCACATCGTCACCATGCCGTACTTGGCACCGGTGCGGCGCATGCCGTGGATCACCGATGCGGCGCGGATCGCACCGGTTGCGCCCAGCGGATGGCCCAGCGCAATCGCGCCGCCGTTCGGGTTCACCTTGCTGCGGTCGAGCACGATGCCCTTGCTGTCGAGGTCGTTCAGCACGGCCAGCGATTGGGCGGCGAAGGCCTCGTTCAGCTCGATCCAGCCCAAGTCTTCGGCGCGAATGCCGGCCAGTTTCAGCGCGGCGGGGATCGCCTCAATCGGGCCGATGCCCATGATCTCGGGGGGCACGCCGCGCACGGCGAAGGACACAAAGCGCGCCAGCGGCGTCAGGCCAAAGCGCTTGACGGCCGCTTCCGAGGCGACGATCAGCGCACCGGCACCGTCGGAGGTTTGCGAGCTGTTGCCGGCCGTGACCGAGCCCTTGGCGGCGAACACCGCGCGCAGCTTGGCCAGGCCTTCCAGCGAGGTGTCGCGGCGTGGGCCTTCGTCGATGTCGACGATGCGCTTCTTGGTGTTGACCGAGCCGTCCAGCAAGTTCGGCGAACGCTCGATCAGCTCGAACGGCGTCATCTCGTCCCGGAAGTAGCCGGCCTCGATGGCGGCCAGCGCACGCAGATGCGATTGCAGGGCGAATTCGTCCTGCGCTTCGCGGCTGATTTTCCATTGCTGGGCAACCTTCTCGGCCGTCAGGCCCATGCCATAAGCCAGGCCGATGTTCTCGTCGCGGGCGAAGATTTCCGGGCTGAACGAAGGCTTGTTGCCGCCCATCGGCACCATGCTCATCGACTCGACGCCACCGGCAATCATCACCTCGGCCTCGCCGATGCGGATGCGGTCGGCGGCCATCTGCAGCGCGGTGATTCCCGACGCGCAATAGCGGTTGACCGTCACGCCGCCGACCGTGTTCGGCAGGCCCGACAGCACGGCGGCGATGCGGGCGATGTTCATGCCCTGCTCGCCCTCGGGGAAGGAGCAGCCAATGATGGCGTCCTCGATGGCGCTGGGGTCCAGGCCCGGCACTTGGGCGAGGGCAGCCTGGATGGCGCGCGACAGCATTTCGTCCGGCCGGGTGTTCTTGTAATAACCGCGGCCCGACTTGCCGATGGGCAGGCGGGTGGCGGCGCAGATATAGGCTTCTTGAACTTGCTTGGCCATGATGGCTCCTTCATTCAAAGTCTTGCATTCGTAGCCCGGAAGCAGCGAAGCGGAATCCGGGGGGTGGCTGTTGAGGGTCACCTGGGTTCCCGGATTCCGGCGGGTACGCCTGCTTCCGGGCTACGGTTTTGTCAGTTGCGGACGGGCTTGCCGGTTTGCAGCATCCCCATGATTCGCTCTTGCGTCTTTGGGTGCTCCAGCAGCGAGCAGAAGTGCTTGCGCTCCAAGGACATCAAATACTCTTCCGACACCAGCGAGCCAGCTTCCACTTCACCGCCACACACCACGTCGGCAATCAGGCCCGCCAGGTGGTAGTCGTGGGCGCTGATGAAGCCGCCGTCGCGCATATTGACCAGGGAGCTCTTGATCGTCGCGATGCCCGAGCGGCCGGCGACCGGGAACAGCGCCTTCATCGGTGCGCGGTAGCCCGAATCAAACATCGCCCGGGCCTGCGCCGAGGCGACGAAGAGCAGCTCGTCCTTGTTGGGCACGAACACATCGCTGTCGAGGAAGAAACCGTTCTTCTTCGCTTCCAGCGCCGAGGTCGCGACCTTGGCCGTGGCCGCCGTCGTGAAACCGTCTTTCAGGAAGGCAAAGATGTCAGCGTCTGCATTGCCGGCCTTGGCCATCTCGGCCGCACGGCGGGCGATGTAAGTCAGGCCGCCGCCGCCGGGGATCAGCCCGACGCCGACTTCGACCAGGCCCACATAGGATTCCATGTGCACGACGCGGCGCGCGCAATGCACGGCCAGCTCGGCGCCACCACCCAGCGCGATGCCCCGCACGGCGGCGATCACCGGCACGGCGGCATAGCGCAGGCGCAGCATCATGTCCTGCAGCTTCTTGACTTCCGGCGCAATGCCCTTGGCACCCGACTTCATGAAGACGGGCATCAGCGCCTCCAAGTTGGCGCCGGCCGAGAACACATCGTCGGGCGACCAGATCACCAGGCCCTTGTACTTCGCCTCAGCGATCTCAACAGCCTTCAGCAAGCCTTCGGTCACGGTCGGGCTGATCAAGTGCAGCTTGGCGGTGATGGACGCGATCAGCACCTCGCCGTCCAGCGACCAGACGCGCACTTCCTCGTTCTTGAACTCTTCCGTGCCGCTCTTCAAAGGCTCGGCAGCACCTTCGCCGAACAGCGCTTCGGGGAAGGCTTGGCGCTGGTAGACCGGCAACTCGGCACGCGGCTTGAAGATGCTCTCGGCAGCGCTCCATGAGCCGGCCTTGCTGTGCACACCACCGTTGTCGGCAACCGGGCCTTCGGTGACCCAGGCGGGCAGCGGCGCACTGCTCAAGGTCTTACCGTCGGCGATGTCGGCCGAAATCCACTCAGCGACCTGCTTCCAGCCGGCGGCTTGCCACAGCTCGAACGGGCCTTGCTGAGCGCCGAAACCCCAGCGCATCGCGAAGTCGATCTCACGCGCGGTGTCGGCCACGGTGTCCAGGTGGACGGCGGCATAGTGGAAACCGTCACGCAGGATGGACCAGAGGAACTGGGCCTGCGGATTGCTCGATTCGCGCAGCAGCTTGATGCGGTCGGGCGCAGGCTTCTTGAGCATGCGGGCGACGATCTCGTCGGCCTTCTTGCCGCCGGCCACGTATTCACCGGTCGCGAAGTCCAGGCGGTTGATGTCCCGTCCGACCTTCTTGTAGAAACCGGCGCCGGCCTTCTGGCCCAGCGCGCCGCTTTCGATCAAGGTGGCCAGCACTTTGGGCGTGGCGTACATCGAATAGAACGGGTCGGCCTGCAGGTTGTCCTGCATCGTCTTCATCACGTGGGCCATCGTGTCCAGGCCCACCACGTCGGCCGTGCGGAAGGTGCCCGATGACGCGCGGCCGAGCTTCTTGCCGGTCAGGTCGTCCACCACATCGACCGACAGACCGAACTTCTCGGCTTCGATCATCGTGGCCATCATGCCGGCAACGCCAACGCGGTTGGCGACAAAGTTGGGCGTGTCATTGGCGCGCACGACGCCCTTGCCGACGGCGCTGGTAACAAAGCTTTCGAGCTGATCGATCACTTCCGGCCGGGTGGTCGGCGTGTTGATCAGCTCGACCAGGTACATATAGCGCGGCGGGTTGAAGAAATGGATGCCGCAAAAGCGCGGCTTGATTTCTTCGGGGAGCACTTCGGCCAGCTTGGTGATCGACAGGCCCGAGGTGTTGCTGGCCACGATGGCGTGCGGGGCGATGAAGGGTGCGATCTTCTTGTAGAGGTCGAGCTTCCAGTCCATCCGCTCGGCAATCGCCTCGATGATGAGGTCGCACTCGCCCAGCAGTTCAAGGTGCTCTTCGTAGTTGGCCTGCTGGATCAGCACGGCATCAGCCACGTCGCCCAAGGGGGCGGGCTTGAGCTTCTTCAGGCCTTCAATGGCCTTGCTGACGATGCCGTTCTTCGGGCCTTCTTTAGCCGGCAGATCGAACAACACAACCGGCACCTTGACGTTGACGAGGTGGGCGGCAATCTGCGCGCCCATCACGCCCGCGCCGAGCACGGCGACTTTGCGAACTTGGAATCGACTCATTGGAAATCCTTGATAAAAATTATTCGACGCGAAGCCAGGTTTGCGTACGGCCGAACATCGGCATGCCGACGTAGCCGCGCATTTCCAGCTTCTTTCCACCATCAACTGGCTTCAGCCGCGCCTTGTAGAGCTTGCCGTTGTTGGGGTCGAGGATCTCGCCGCCGTTCCACTGCGCCTTGTCGTCGGCGTCCTGCTTGACGTTGCGGATGATGGCCATGCCAAGGACGAGCTTGTCCTTGCGGTCATCGCTGCATTTGTCGCACTTGGCATCCTGCTTGGCTGCGTCGAATACCTTCTCGATGGTGCCCGTCAGCACACCACCGACCTCGGTGATGCGAACCAGCGACTTCTCGGTCTTGCCATCGTCGTCGATGGTCTTCCACAGACCCACCGGGCTGGTCTGAGCCAGCGCCAGGGTCGAAACGAAGGTCAGTGCGGCAGCAGCAATCATCTTTTTCATTCTTGTCTCCTCGATGTTTTTGAATCGGTCAGGGGCAAATCAGAACAGCGCTTCGTCCATCTCCATCAAAGTCGGCAACCCCGCCCGTGCAGTGCGGATGAGGCTTGCCGTCTCCGGCAGCAGCTTCGCAAAGTAAATGCGTGCTGTCGAGAGCTTGGCACGGTAGAAGGTGTCGTCGCGGCCCTGGTTTGCCAGCGCGACCTTGGCCATGCGGGCCCAGAAGTAGGCAAAAGTCAGGTGGCCGACCACCCGCATGTAGTCGACTGCTGCAGCGCCGACTTCATCGGGGTTCTGGAAGGCCTTCATGCCGATTTCGGTGGTCAGCTTGGTGACCTTGTCACCCAGCTCGGCAAGCGGGTTGATGAACTCCTGCATCGCCTCGTTGGTGCCTTCTTC
>JBBQKT010000032.1:0-17035 GCA_038327205.1 Burkholderiales bacterium
TGGTGGTGGGCGCACTGACCGGCGTGGTGTTCCAGCTGATGCACGGCTACACGCATGTCGAGCCGTTGGCCTACCTGCTGTGGTTCATTCTGCCGAGCCTCATCACCGCCTTGTTGCTGGGCGTGCTGGCCGTGTTCGTCCAGGCCCTGGTGCCGCACAAATTTGTCGGCTGGGCGCTGATGCTGGTCTACACCGTGCTCAGCACGACCCTCGCCACCATGGGCTTTGAGCACAAGCTCTACAGCTACGCCGACACCGCCAATGTGCCGCTGTCGGACATGAACGGCATGGGTCACTTCTGGATCGGTCGGGCCTGGCACCAGGGCTATTGGCTGGCCTTCGCGGCTGTATTGCTCGTGCTGACGCATTTGATGTGGCGGCGTGGTTCGGACACCAATTTGCGCCCGCGCCTGGCCCGCTTTGGCACACGGTTAAAGGGCTTGCCGGGCGGACTGCTGGCCTTGAGCACCCTGGCCTGGGTCGGCAGCGGCGCCTTCATCTTCTACAACACCAATGTGCTGAACCCCTACCAGACCCAGCCCGAGGCCGAGCAGTTGCAAGCCGATGCCGAACGCGCGCTGCTGGCATTCGAAACGGTGCCGCAGCCGACCATCACGCACGTCAGCCTGAAGGTCGATCTGTTCCCCAAAGAGATCCGCGCCGAGACCACGGGCTTTTACCTGCTGGAGAACCGCACCGGCCAGCCCTTGAGCGCCGTCCATGTGCGGCTGGACCCCGACCTGAAAGCGCAGAACCTGACACTGGACGGTGCCACTTTGCAGCAGGAATTCAAGCGCTTTGGCTACCGCATCTACAGCCTCGCCACGCCGATGCAGCCGGGCGAGCAGCGCAAACTGGCCTTCAGCACAGTGCTGGAGCAGCGCGGCTTCGTCAACGGCCAGCCGCTGACGCTGATTGTCGAGAACGGCTCATTTCTCAACAATTTCGCCGTGACACCGGTGATCGGCGTCAACCGGCAGATCTTTTTGCAAGACCGCAGCAAGCGGCGCAAATATGGCTTGCCCGCCGATTTGCGCACCGCCAAGTTGGAAGACGACACGGCCGACGCGCATCACGCGCTGCGCCACGACAGCGACTGGGTCACAGCCGACATCACGCTCATCACCGATGCCGACCAGACCCCGGTGGCGCCGGGCACCACGGTCAGCGACACGACGGCCGATACACCAAAAGGTCGGCGCCGCACCTTGGTCACCAAAACCGAGGCGCCGATCCACAATTTCTTCTCGCTGCAATCGGCGCGCTACGAAGTGCTGAAGGACAGCTGGGCCGGGGGAAAAGACGGCCAGCCAGTCGAGTTGAGCGTCTATTTCCATCCGCCCCACGCCAGCAACGCGCCGCGCATGCTGGCGGCGATGAAGACCTCGCTCGAAGTGTTCAGCCAGGCCTTTTCGCCCTACCAATTCCACCAGGCCCGGATCCTGGAGTTCCCGTCCTACGAGCGCTTTGCCCAAGCCTTTGCCGGCACCATGCCCTACTCCGAGGCGATCGGTTTCATCCAGGCCTTCGACGAGAGCAAACGCGACCAGAACATCGATCTGGTCACCTATGTCACCGCCCACGAGATCGGCCATCAATGGTGGGCCCATCAATTGGTGGGGGCTGACAAACAGGGCTCGACCCTGCTGTCGGAATCATTCGCCCAGTACTCCGCCCTGCTGGTGATGGAGAAGCTGTACGGCCGCGACCAGTTGCGCAAGTTCCTCAAGCTGGAGCTGGACCGCTACCTGCGCGAGCGCAGCGCTGAGACGGTGGAGGAACTGCCGCTGGCGCGTGTCGAAAACCAGGGCTATGTCCACTACCGCAAGGGCGCAGTGACGATGTATTGGCTGAAGGAGGTGGTCGGCGAGGCCGTGGTCAACCGCGCCCTGCAAAAGCTGCTTGCCCAGTTCGCCTTCAAGCCGGCGCCCTACCCCGACAGCCGTGATTTCTTGCGTTTGCTGCGCGCTGAGGCTGGCCCACAACATGCGCAGCTGATCACCGACCTGTTCGAGAAGATCACGCTCTACGACCTGAAGGCGAGCGACGCGAAAGCGACCAAGCGCCCCGATGGTCAGTATGAGGTGAGCTTCACCGTCGAGGCGAAAAAGCTGTATGCCGATAGCAAGGGCCGCGAGACCGAAGCGCCCTTGAACGAGGGCATCGACATCGGCGTCTTCAGCGCGGAGCCGGGCAAGCCGGGCTACACCCGCGCCTCGGTGCTGCGGATGGAGCGCCGCGCGTTGACGTCCGGCAAGCAGATCGTCACCTTGGTCGTCGCTTCGGCGCCGAAGTTCGTCGGCGTCGATCCGTACAACATGCGGATCGACCGGAACTCGGATGACAACGTGGTGAAGGTCGGTTTTTGACTTGATTGCCCGTCATTCCTGCGCAGGCAGGAATCCAGTCGTGTCACACAACCACTGATGTTTGCGCTGGATGCCAGCCTTCGCTGGCATGACAGCCCCGCGTCACGTCATTCCTGCGCAGGCAGGAATTTAGTCGTGCCAAACAGTCATCGATGTTTGCGCTGGATGCCAGCCTTCGCTGCCATGACAGCCCCGCGTCACGTCATTCCTGCGCAGGCAGGAATCCAGTCGTGCCACACAACCACTGATGTTCTCGCTGGATGCCAGCCTTCGCTGGCATGACAGCATCGCGTCACGTCATTCCTACGCAGGCAGGTATTCAGCCGTGCCAAGCCGGTTGGGCCAGCGGGTCATGTTTTCTGAGCATCCTGCGCTGCATCCGACGCCTTGCCCTTGGTCGCAAACGCCTCGCGCAGCCGCTTCAACTTCTCCCTCGGGTCTTCGCGCAACCCGCCCTCATGCAGCTTCATCTCGCTGATGAAGCGGCTGGGGATGCCCATCACCGTTTCGCGGTTCTTCTTACGGCGGCGCAGGGTGCTCACCGCCAAGGTCGTGCGGGCCCGCGTGATCCCGACATACATCAGGCGGCGCTCTTCTTCGAGCCGCTGCGGCGTCATGTCTTCGTCATCGGCCTTGAAGGGCATCAGCCCTTCGTTGACGCTGGCCAGAAACACATGCGGCCATTCCAGGCCCTTGGAGGCGTGCAGGGTCGTCAGCGTCACCTGATCCTGATCGTCGCCGCGCTCGGCCAGCGAGAGGATCACGCTGATCGTCTGCGCGACTTCAAGCACGGTCTGCGTCGGCTCGACAAAGCTGATGCCATCCTCCTCGCTCTTCTGGCCGCCGCAGCGCTTGGCGATCCAGTCGACGAAATCGAGCACATTGCTCCAGCGCGCCATGCCGATCTTTTCGTTGTCCTCTTGGTCAAGCAGGTGCTGTTCGTAGCCGATGTCCTTCAGCCATTCGAGCAGCAGCGCTTTCGCGGCATCGGCACCCGAGGTGTTCTTGGCGCGGAACTCCAACTCGTTCACACAACGGCCGAACTCATGCAGGCTGCCGATGGCCTTGTTGCTCAGCGCCGTGCCCAGGCTCTCGGCGAACAGCGCCTCGTACATGCTGCATTTCCAGCGCCCGGCAAACTGGCTCAGGCTGCCCAGGGTCTGGTGGCCAATGCCGCGTTTGGGCGTGGTGATGGCGCGCAAAAAAGCCGGGTCGTCGTCCTGGTTCACCAACAGGCGCAGCCAGCCGCACAGGTCCTTGATCTCGCTCTTGTCGAAAAAGCTCTGGCCGCCCGAGACCTTGTACGGAATCTCGGCGCGGCGCAGCGCTTTCTCGAAGATGCGGGCCTGATGATTGGCGCGGTAAAGGATGGCGAAATCGGCGAATTTGCCCGTGTCCTGGCGCAGCGCCAGGATGCGGGCGACGGCGCGTTCCGCCTCGTGCTCTTCGCCGTCTGATTCGATCAGCGCCACCGGCTCGCCGTCGCCAAAATCACTCCACAACTTCTTCTCAAACAGCTTGGGGTTGACCGCGATCACATTGTTGGCGGCACGCAAGATATTGCCGGTGGAGCGGTAGTTCTGCTCCAGCGGGATGACCTTCAGCTGCGGATAGTCGAGCGGCAGGCGTTTCAAGTTCTCGATCGTTGCGCCGCGCCAGCCGTAAATGCTTTGGTCGTCATCGCCCACGGCGGTGAACATCGCGCGTTCGCCGACCAGGGCTTTCAGCAGGTCGTATTGCACGGCATTGGTGTCCTGATATTCGTCCACCAGCACATAGCGCAGGGTGTCCTGCCATTTGCCGCGCGCCTCGGCGTCCTCGGTCAGCAGGCGCAGCGGCAAGCTGATCAGGTCGTCAAAATCGACCGCGCCGTAGGCGCTCAGCCGCTCCTGGTAGCGCTCCATCACGACGGCGGCGACCCGCTCGTCCTCGTCCTTGGCGATGGCCTTCGCCTGCTCAGCGTTCAGCCCCATGTTCTTCCAAAGCGAGATCGTCCACTGCCAGCTCTTGGCCTGGTTGGCATCGACCGTGCCACCGGCATCGCGCAGCACGCCCAAGACATCGTCGCTGTCCAAAATTGAGAACTGCTCCTTCAGCCCGACCCGCATGCCCTCGCTGCGCAGGATGCGCACACCCAGGGAATGGAAGGTCGAGATCACCAGATCCTTGGCCGCCCGCGGGCCGATCAGCGACTTGGCACGCTCGCGCATTTCCTGCGACGCCTTGTTGGTGAAGGTGATGGCGGCGATGTGTTTGGCCGCATAGCCGGCCTGCAGCAGGCGGGCAATCTTTTGCGTGATGACGCGGGTCTTGCCGGAGCCCGCCCCGGCGATCACCAGGCAGGGGCCGTCGAGGTGGTGGACGGCTTCGAGTTGGGCGTTGTTGAGGGTGCTGACTGCGGATTTGGAAACTTCGGACATGCCGCTATTTTGACGGCTCGGCTTGTGCAGCGTCCGGCAAGGCCCGCAGCCCCAGGCTGAACAGCAGCACGGTGTAGAACATAAAGGCCAGGCGCGGCACGTCGATCAAGCTGTCGAACAAGCCCACCACCAGAAAGCCCACCAGGCTGGCCACCAAGGCGGGGGCCAGCGCGTGATCGCGGCCGCGGCCGAACGACAAGCGAGCCAAGGCCACCAGCAACAAGGTGCTCAGCAGGGTCAGGCCCAGCAGGCCGTCTTCAAACAGCAGGTGCAGGCCCATGTTCTTGATGTGCCAGGGCAGGTGGTAGCGGTCACTGGAGAAGAACCAGCGCGCCATGTCGGCCTTGAAATCGCTGTTGTGCAGCAGCGGCTGGCCGCTGGCGTCGCTCAGCCGCAGGCTGGCAATGTCAACCAAGCCGCCGGTGGTGTCCACCGCCACCGAGAACGTGACGAAGCGCGGCGCATACCAGCTGCCGCCCATGGCCGGCGGCGCCTTGCCCAACGCCACCTGCAGGGTCTGCCAGTCGGGGCCGGCCTTGACCAGCACGCCGCCGCTCAGGCAGTTGTAGATGTAGAGCAATTGCTTTTCGCAGATCTCGGTATGCAGTGCCACATCCTTGGCGGCGCGGGCAAGCACCGTCAGCTGCACCGCCCCCTGCGGCGCAGCGATGCGCTGCGAAACACGGAACAACTCGCCGTAGCCCAGCATGTGTTGACCACCGGTCAGCACCAAGTGGGCAGGCCCATCGACCGCCGCGTTTTCGCTGCCAGCCTTTTGCAGCCTGTAGTCACCGGTGTGCTGGGTGATAGGACCGGCAAAAAAATGGTTGGCCACAAAGCGCCCAGCGCCCTTGCCGAACAACCAGTCCTGTTGCGTATCGAGCAGGGCCAGGCTTTGTTTCCAATGGGTGGCACGGGTCTGCATGTCTTCATGCCAGGAGGAGGCCCGGTCGCGCACATATTCGCCGCCACCGAGCGAGGCTACCGCCCCGGCCGCCAGCAGCAGGCCCCCGAACAGCAGGCTGCGGCTGCGCCAGCCGATCTCGGTGGACACCGCCGCCGTTCGCTCGGACGCCGATGACAGCGGCCACAGCGCAGGCCACATCAGCATCACAGGCCACAGCAGGCCCAGGACCAACATGGCCAGGACGGCATTGGCCATGGCCGCATCTCCGCCCCAGTCACCCGCCACCACCACCATGCTGCCCAGCAGCCAGAACCAGCAGGCGTTGACCAGGCAGGCATGCACCGGCTGAGCCACGCCAGGCCTGTCTTGCCAACGCAGCCAGACAGCGGTGGCAAAGGCCAGCAGGTATTCGGCATAGGCTGCCTTGGGCACGGCCACCGCCAGGGCCCAGCCAGCACCGGTCAGCACCGCCGCCAGCAAAGCACCCATCAGAATTCCGGTGACGCGCTGGGCCGGGCTGGGCAGCCACAGGCTGGCAGGCATGGCCAGCAGCACGGCCATCACACCCAGCAAGGCCAGCAGGCCACGGTAACCGCCACCCGCCATGCCATTGCTGCCAAAAATCAGCACGGCGGCAGCCACAAAGCCGCTGCCGATCAGCAGCGCGCCCAGCCGGGGTGCCAGACCGCCAGGTCGTGCAACGGCCGCGTGCTGCTGTTTTGCGGCGGCGGCCTTGGGCAGGGCCGGCCCGTAGCCACGGCGGCGCTGCCCGTCGCGCAGCAGCATCAGCAGCCCCAGGCTGACCGGCACGGCCGCATAAAGCCCGCGCGAAAAGGTTGTGAGCACCGCATAGGCCGACAACATGGCCAGCGCCATCAGCAGGGCAAAGCGCCACGGCGTGCGGGCGCGCAGCAGGGCCAGCAGCGCAAATGGCAGGGTCAGGGCCAGACAGCCGTCAAGCGCCGCACCGCCCACATGCATTTCCCAAAACAGCGCCGTGCTTCGGTAGTCGGTTGAGAAATCCAGCAGGCCGGTGAAGGCGAGGCGTTCAGCCAGTGCCGCCAGGCTGGTGCCCGCCAGCGCCAGCACCATGCCCCACAGCAGGGCTTGCGCCAACTCTCGCGGCTGGCGTCGGCCGGCCCGAATCCACAGCGGCAGCAAGAGCATGGCAAGGAAAAACGGCTTGGTCAGGCGCAGGCTGTTCATCGGCTCGTGATAGCCCTGGAACCAACCGAACTCAAAGCCCCCGGCGTCGGCGAACCCACGTTGCATGGCCAGCAGCAAGGCCGCGCCCAGCGCTGCCAGCAGCAGGCCCGCCAAGGGTGAAATCGACAGCACCCGACGCCAGGTCGGCACGCGTGCAGACGGCGTGGCACTGAACTTGCCGAATGCCACGGCGGCATAGCCCCCGGCCGCACAGGCAAGGACCAACAGATCTTGTTCCTCAAAGGTGATCCAACCCGTCCACGGGGCCAGGCCAATCAGCGGCAGGGCGCCCATCAACAGGGCCGGGGTGTAGGCCCACCACCGGACAGACAGCGCGGCCGCAGCCAACCAGGCCACGACGGCCCAGGTGGGGGACAACGGGTGGTGTGCCGCCAAGGCAAGACCGAGTGCCGCGCAGACCAAGGCCACGGCCAAGACGGGCAAATCCTCTACACCCGGCAGCCGCCGTGGCACCACGAGCGAAGAGGTGGGCAGCGGGGTCGTGGCATCGGGTGTCGGCATCCCAGAATCATAGAGGCCGCCCCCCGCTCATCAGCCGAGCGAAAACACTCAAGCGCGTCGCTTCAGCACCACGACCAACTGACCCGACAGCGACCGGATTAGCCCCCGACTCGGGCCGGCCTCAACAGGGCAACGCTATGCTCGGCAGATGCAACTTGACGCCCCAATAAGCCCCCGTCGTCGCAGCCTCTTGCAAGCCGCTTTGGCCGCAGGCAGCGCACCACTCTTCATCCGCCACGCAAGCGCCGCCGATACCGATCGCTTCGGCCTGGGGCTGGCGTCAGGCTGCCCGCGCGCCACCAGCCTGGTGCTGTGGACGCGGCTGACCGGCGCGGCCCTGCCGGCTGCGGCCGAGGTGCGCTGGGAATTGGCCGACGACGAGGGCTTCAGCAAGATCGTCGCTAGCGGCAGCGAGCAGGCCGTCGCGGCCGACGCCCACAGCGTGCATGCCGAGCCGACCGGCCTGTCGCCGGACCGCTGGTATTGGTATCGGTTCAGCGCGTTGGGCGCACGCAGCACGGTGGGCCGCACGCGCACCGCCCCGGCGGGCAACGCCAACGCCACGCGCCTGCGCTTTGCCATTGCGTCCTGCCAGCGTTTTGACCATGGCAACTACGCCGCCTGGGGCGATATGGCCAAACAGGAACTGGACCTGGTGCTGTTTCTGGGCGATTACATCTACGAATACGCCGCCACCCCGAATGTCACAGCGAACGACAAGGCAACACGCCAGCACCTTGGTGGCGTCTGCCGCAGCCTGGACGACTACCGCCAGCGCTACAGCCAGTACAAGTCCGACCCGCAGTTACAGGCGATGCACGCCCGTGCGCCCTGGATCCTGACCTGGGACGACCACGAGATCGACAACGACTGGGCCGGCAATGTTTCGCAAAGCCTGGAGCCGCATTTCGAGATCCGCCGTGCCGCTGCCGCCAAAGCCTACTGGGAGCACATGCCCTTCCGAAAGGCGCAGCGGCCGCAGGGCCCGGCGATACAGCTGTATGAGCACTATGACTGGGGCAGCCTGGCCCGCATCATCACCCTGGACGACCGCCAGTTCCGCGACCCACAGGTCTGCCCCAAGCCCGGGCGGGGCGGCGGCAACACGGTGCCGCTGAGCGATTGCCCTGACTTTCTCGACCCAAAACGCACCCTGCTCGGTACCACACAGGAACGCTGGCTGGCCGAGACCTGGGACACCACCCGGCCCTGGAATCTGCTCGCCCAGCAGACCCTGATGTCGCGCATGAACTGGCAGGAGAACCCAGCGAAGCCCGGCATCTACTGGACCGAAGGCTGGGACGGCTACCCGCTCGCTCGCCAGCGCCTGCTGCAAGACCTGGCCGCCCGGGCACCGGCCAACACCGTGGTGCTGGGCGGGGACGTGCATGCCAATTACGTGTCCGACCTGAAGCTCAACTTCGACGACGACAAAGCGGCGGTGCTGGCGACTGAATTTTGCGGCACCTCGATCACCAGCGAAGGTCTCGATCAGGCCCGCGTGGATCGCGCCCTGCCCCACAACCCGCATCTGCGTTACGGCCGCGCTGATCAGCACGGCTATATGGCGTTCGACCTGCAAGCCGGGCGGCTGGATGTGCAGTTGCGCACCGTTCGCGCCATCTGGGACCCGGCCAGCCCGGTCGATGTGTCGGCGCGCTTCAGCGTGGAGGCGGGCAAGCCAGGGGCGCAGCAGGGCTGAGCTTCAGCCGCGCGGGGGTGTTGGCAAGGTGGCCTGCATCAGCTGACGCAGCGCTTGCCGCCAACGGCGGCCAAGGGCGGTGACCCAGTTGGTCGGGCCGA
The DNA here is from genome assembly GCA_038327205.1 of Burkholderiales bacterium. Classification (GTDB taxonomy): domain Bacteria; phylum Pseudomonadota; class Gammaproteobacteria; order Burkholderiales; family Burkholderiaceae_C; genus Paucibacter_A. Next base: position 9,228 of record JBBQKT010000032.1, read on the forward strand.
CGGGCTCGGCCGAACGAGGGGGAGGAATTGGCTTCGGGGGCTGCGGGGGCTTCGGGGACTTCGGCGGCGACGCGTCCGCAGCGGCCATGGCGGCCACGGTGGCCAACAGGGTCTCCAAGTCGCCGTCAATGTGTGCCCCGACCGGGATCGTTACTGGGGATGGCGGCAGCAAGGCCAGCCAGTCGCGCAACTCATCGGCAATCGCCTCGGCGCTGACATATCGATCGGCCGCATTGAGGGCCGAGCAGGGACGCAGCAGCGCAGTCAAGCCCGCCAATTCGGACGTGTTCAAGGTAGGCCAAAGCGCTTCCAACCCGGTGTTTGCAGCGGCGGACTCGGCCGCCAAATCTTCAAACTCCAGGCCCAGATCAACCGCCGTCAGCACCGGCAAATGGCCCTGGACCAACACGCTCAGCAGCGCACCCAGGCCAAAGGCCTCGGTCGCCAAACTGGGGGGCTCACCGGCCAGCAATTCGGGCGCTTGATAGCCGGCCGTGGCCCCGAGGCTGACGCCGCGGTCGAACGGGTCGGCCGGGTCGGGCATGCGCACCAGGCCCACGCCCATCAGCAGGGGGCGCAGATCGACGGTATCGATCCACAGCATTGCAGGGTCGATTTCGCCCAACAGCCAGCTTTGTTGGTGGGCATAGCGCAGCGCCTCGCAAAGCTGCACCAGCCACGCCAAACGCTCTCGCAAACCCAGGGTGGCGCAGGCTGCAAGAATCGGTTTGCAACAGGCGCTGTCGGCCCCCTCGACGATCAGATAGGGCGCGCCGCCGGTGGTCACGCCACTGTCGGTCGGCACGGCAATCGCTGGATGGTCCAACCGGCCCAGATCGCCCGCCTGATCGGCAAAGCGCAGCATCACATCGGCCGCACGCTCGTTGCGGCTGAGCACCAGCACGGCGCTGGTTTGCGCGGTGGCCAGCGCATGGCGGGCCCGGTACCACTGACCGCCTTCACTGGCATGCAGGGCCTGGCGCAAACGCCACACGCCCATGGCTTCGCCCTCGCGCAGCATTTGCCGGGCCGCGGGCGGGGGGAGAACAAGTTCAGGCATGCGCATAGGGTTTGTGCCGAGATGGTACGGGCTATGGCGTCGATCTGACGCGCTGGCCGCCCCTCGAAACAGGGGGCGGCGTGGATTTGCGCACGCAAACCCACCTCACAGCCCAGCCCAGCGCAAGCCCTGGGGCCCAGCGGGGCGAGCGCATTGGCGCAGACAATGGCGGACCGGTGCGCATCCTCAAAATGCCCACCGCGCTCGCTTAAGGCACCTCAATCGGGCAGATAAAGCCGATGGTTTGATGGAGACAAAAACAATGTTGTTGACACAGAAGAAAAGGGCGTTCGCCCGTTGGCTGGCCACCTGCGCGGGGCTGATCACGTCGGCGCTTACTGCGCAAGCGCAATCACCGGCCAGCGTCTATCAACAACCGTCACCCGCCATCCGCGAACTGCTCGACGCGCCGGCCCTGCCGCGCCAGCAGATCTCGCCCGATCGGCAGACCCTGGCCACCCTGGATCTGCGCCGCATGCCCGGCATCGACGATCTGGCGCGGCCGGTGCTCAAGCTCGCTGGGGTTCGCTTTGACGCCGTGTCAGCCGGCCCGCAAACCATCACGCCCATTCTGCGGCTGCGGCTGCGTGCGTTGCTGAATGCCGAGGCACCTGAGCGCACCGTCGAGCTGCCCAACCACGGCGCATTTCACAGCTTTGCATGGGCGCCGGACGGCCAGCGTTTCGTGCTGCAAAAGCGCACCGAGCAAGCGACCGAGTTGTGGGTGGGCGAAACCGCGACCGGCCGGCTTCAGAAGATGGCGGGCATCAAGCTCAACACCATCCTGGCCGGCGGCGAGCTCAGCTGGTTGAACGGCCACGAACTGCTGGCCCTGACCGTGCCCGACAAACGCGGCCCCGTGCCGTTTTCAACGCTTGCTTCGCGTGCGCCGGGTGGCCCGGCGGTGCAGGAAAGCCTGGGCCGCCTGTCACCCGAACGCACCTACCCCGACCTGCTGAAAAACAGCGCCGACGAAGCGCAGTTCGAGTATTTCGCCCGCTCGCAGATGACCCTGGTGGACGTGGCCAGCGGCGCCAGCAAGGACATCGGCGAGCCAGGTCTATTCAGCAGCGTGAGCGGCGTTGGCGACGGCACTTCTTCGTCTTATCTGCTGACCGAACGGCTGACCCGCCCGTTCAGTTACAGCCTGCCCTGGGACGACTTTCCGCGCACGGTGGAGCTGCGCCAGCGTGACGGCAAGGTGCTGCGCGAACTGGCTCGCGTGCCGCTGAAAACCGGCGTGGCGCTGGAAGGCGTGGTGAACGGACCGCGGGCGTTTTATGCCTCGCCGAACAAGGACGCGGCGGTGTTCTGGATCGAGGCACTGGACGGCGGCAACCCCAACAACAAGGCGGCCTACCGTGACCGGGTGATGCGGCTCAGCGCGCCCTTCACCACGGACCCGGTCGAGGTGCAGCGGATGCCACACCGCTTTGCGCGGCTGGCATTTCTGGACGACGGCCAACATGCCCTGCTGAGCGAGGTTGATCGCCAGCGCGCCTGGACGCGCACCTACCTGCTGCCGCTGAATGGCACGCAGAGCAAGCCCCTGTTCGACCATTCGCTGCGCGAGCGTTACCGCTTCCCCGGCACGCCGATGACACGGGTACTGCCCGGCAATGGTCGCAGCGTGGTGATCGCCGACAAGGGCGAGTTGTTGATGGCCGGGCCCGGCGCGTCACCCAAGGGCGAACGGCCGTTTCTGGACCGGTTGGCGCTGAAGGATCTGACGACGACACGGCAGTTCCAGTCGGGCGAAGCCGAGTTCGAACAGCCGGTTGCCCTGCTGGCCGGCAACCGGCTGGTGACGGTGAAAGAGAGCATTAACGAGCCGCCCAATCTGTTCCTCCGCGACGGCAACAACGCGAATGGCAACACAAATGGCATCGCACTCACCAAAGTCAAAGACCCGACCCCGCAATTGCGCAAGATCCGCCGCGAGCTGGTCAGCTTCAAGCGGGCCGATGGCGTCGAGCTGTCGTTCTGGCTCTACCTGCCGCCCGACTACAAGGAAGGCGAAAAGCGCCCCGCCCTGGTGTGGGCCTATCCGCTCGAATTCACCGACGGCAGCACTGCCGGCCAGGTCAGCGGCTCGGCCAACCGCTTTGCCACCTTTGCGCCTCTGAGCCCGCTGAACTTGGTGATGGACGGCTTCGCCGTGCTCAGTGACGCGACGATGCCGGTGGTGGGCGACCCGAAGACGGTCAACGATTCCTTCGTCGAGCAGATCACGATGAATGCCCGCGCCATCATCGACAAGGCCGACGAGCTGGGCAGCATCGACACCAAGCACCTGGCCGTCGGCGGCCACAGCTACGGCGCCTTCATGACCGTCAATCTGCTGGCCCATACCGACCTGTTCAAGGCCGGCATCGCCCGCAGCGGGGCCTACAACCGCACGCTCACGCCCTTCGGTTTCCAGGCCGAGCGGCGCAGCCTGTGGGAGGCCCGCGACGTGTACCTGAAGCTCTCGCCCTTCCTCTACGCCAACCAGATCAAGGAACCCCTGCTGCTGACCCACGGCGAGGCCGACAACAACTCCGGCACCTTCCCGATCCAGACCGAGCGGCTGTACCAGGCGCTGGCCGGCAATGGCGGCACGGTGCGCTATGTGTCCCTGCCCTATGAGTCGCACGGCTACACCGCGCGCGAATCGGTAGGCCATGTGCAGTGGGAGATGAGCAACTGGTTGAAGACCCATCTGGGCGACCCGCGCGCGCCTTGACGCTGACTTTGACGTTGCCAGCTAACGCTACTGCGGCAGGCTGAGGCTCACCCGCAGCCCGCCGCCGCTGCGCTTGGCCAGCGCGATGCGGCCACTGCGGGCCTCGGCAATCTCGTGGGCCAGCACCTGGCCGCGCTTGACGGTGTCGCCGGCGTGTACCTGCATCACCGCCGCGCCGCCAGCGGCGGCATACAAGGTGGGACTGTTGGCCGCCACCACCTTGCCGTCGGCCACGATGTCGCGCACCAACGGGCCGACTTCGACCACGGCCAGGCTCAGGCGCTCGGCGCTGACCGAATTGCCGGCTGCGGCGAAGCGCTGAAGGCTGGGGGGCCCAGACAAACCGCCGCTGGTGCAGAAAAGACCGGGCGGCGATGACACGGTCTTGCGAGGAGGTGTTGGGAATCATGCACTGAACATTGCAAGCGGCGTGCCTGCCTGCCTGCCCAGCGCGATGAATCAGCAATGAATCAAGGACTTAGCGCCTTGCCAGCGCGCCGCGCAGGCGGCTGCTGCCCAGACCCGCCAGTGCCACCATCGCCAGGGCCAGAGCGCCGGGCTCCGGCACACCGTTGCCGGGTGCGGTCGCGTCGGCCACCGTCGCCATCGTCCAGCTGCCGGCCCCCGCCGTGTTGGACATGCCTTCGGACAAGCCGCCGTAGATGGGCGTGTACAGATAGCCATAGGTCACAAAGCGGGCGTAGGTGCTGAAGAGCGACTGCTGGTCGTAGCCGTCATGCGCCTCGGTGAAGGAAGAGTCGTAGCCCTCCAGCCCGGCGATCACCGTGGGGCCGTTGACATAAAACGTGTCGCGCAGGATGTTGCCATTGGCGTCGGTGTTGACCGTGATGCCCGACAAGGTGCCGCCCACGTCAGAGCCCAGGTTCATGAAATCACTGCCGCCGTGGCAATGCCAGGACAGCACTTGCGAGGTGATGTTGGTCTGGCACAGATTGGGGCCGCAACTGATGTTGGTCAACGCCGCCGCCACCGTGAACTCGAACTTCAGCGCTGAGTTGAGGCCGGCATAGAGCTGCCAGTTGTGCCCTGTGGCGTCGTACCAGCTGGTGATGGGCGCCGTGTAGGTGTAGACGACCGAGGCTTGCGCGGTCGGCAGAAAAACAGCCAGGGGTGCGGCAAGCGCCAGGGCGGACAGCAGTTTCAAAGTTTTCATCGGCGCCTCTCAGTAGATGAATCCATCGTCTGACGCGCAACACAGAGGGTCATCATCCAAACGGATGAGCAGTTACCCCCTGATTGAGGGTCACCGATTGATTTACGCTCAATGTCAAGACCAAGAACTTGGGGCGCCAGCCGCTGATGTCCGATGACTGCTCAACTGATTGACCGCATCTACGAGGCTGCCGTGGTGCCCGAGCACTGGCCCGGCGTGCTCGACGAGCTGGCCCAGCTCAGCGGGGCCAGCGGGGGGCTGCTGTTTGCCGTGCGCGACCGGGTGCTCAACTGGACCTCATCCTCGGTGCTGAGCGAGGTGTTCGGCGAGTACATCAAGGACGGCTGGTTCGCCCGTTGCAGCCGGCGCGTCTGCCTGTTCAGCAGCAGCGACCCGAGCTTCCTGGTGGAACATGATTTCTGGACGCAGGCGCAGATCGACGACAACCCGATCTACCGCGACTTCTTCAGGCCGCATGGCCTGGGCTGGTCGGCCGGCACCGGTTTGATGATGCCCACCGGCGACCACATCGTCTTCAGCGTCGAGCGCGCCCATGCCCGTGGCCCGGTTGAAAAAGAGCAGGTGCAGTTGCTCAACGAACTGCGCCCTCACCTGGCGCGCGCCGCCTTCATTGCCGCTCGATTCGGGCTGAAAGGTGCCCAAGGCGCCAACACCGCACTGGGCACCCTGGGCCTGCCCGCCCTGGTGCTGGACGAGTCCGGCGTGGTGATTGAAACCAATGGACAGATGGACGCCTTGTCCGGCCATGTGCAGTCACGTGCCAACAACCGCATCGTGCTGACCGATGCCCGCGCCAACGCGCTGCTACAGGCTGCGCTGCCGGCGATGAACCCGGCCGCTGCTGCCAACGCCGCCAACAACGCAGTCAAGTCCTTTGCCCTGCGCGACCTGGATGACAACGCGGCCATGGTGGCCCACCTGCTGCCGATCCGCCGCAGCGCGCACGACACCTTTGCGCGCAGTTACGCGCTGCTGGTGATCACACCCGTCACCGCCCGGCGCCTGCCGCCGGTGGAGCTGCTGCGCTCGCTGTTCGACCTCACGCCCTCGGAGGCGCGGGTGGCGCGCAGCCTGGCCACCGGCGATTCGCTCGACGACATTGCCACTCACGGGGGTGTCAGCCGCAACACCGTGCGGACGCAACTGCGCCAGGTGATGGAAAAGATCGGCTGCACCCGGCAGGGCGAGGTGGTGGCCTTGTTGTCGAACCTGGCCCTGGGAGCGGGGGACGCGGAGAGTCGCTCAACCCACTAGACCAGCCACCGTTTTGCCGTGGCCGTGGAGCAAGACTACCCAGAGCAGCTCGGGCGGTTACCAGCGTGTGGTCAGCAGCAGCCAGGCATCGGGCAGGCGTTCGTTGACTTGCGTTTCAAGCCATTTGTCGGCGCCGCTCAGGATCACGATGCCGACCAGCAGCAGCAACGCACCGAACACTTTTTTGCTCTGCTCGCCATGCTGCAGCACCCATTGCCGCACGCGGCCGAAACCAGCCCGCGAGGCATAAGCCGCTGCCACCAGCGGGATCGCCGCACCCAGTCCGAACAGGCCCAGGATCAGCGCGCCGCGCGCGGCCCCGCCTTCACTCGCCACCAGGGTCAGCGCCGAGCCGAGCAGCGGGCCGGAGCAGGGGCTCCAGATCAGTCCGAGCAGCCCGCCCAGCGCCAGCGCACCCCACATCGAGCCCCCATCCAACCGCGCCGACGCCGCATTGGCGCCACTGGCCAGCGGGCTGACCATCGCGGTGAAACGCTCGTTCAGCGCGGGCACCAGCATGACGAAACCGAAGGCAATCAGCAGCAGGGCCGCGAACACCCGCACCCGGTCTGGGCTCAGCCCGATCGCATCGCCCAGCAGGCCGACAACGACGCCGATGGCAGCGAACGAGATCACCATGCCCAGGCCCATCGCCAGCGGCGCGGCGCGGTTCTTCTGCACCGCCCCGCCGAGCACCAGGGGCAGCAGCGGAAAAACGCAGGGCGACAAGGTGGTGAGGCTGCCCGCGCCAATGCTCAGCCCGAGCTGCTGCCAGCTGCTCATTACAGGGCGGTACGCAGCGCGGCGCGAATGTCATCGGCCGAAGTGATGCCGATGGCGCGGGTCTTCTCGGCCGCGCCGCGATAGACGATCAGGGTCGATTGCGTGCGCACTTTCAGCGCCTGCTTAAGCGCCACTTCGGTGTCGTAATCGACCACCAGCAGTTGCACGTCGACCGCGTTGGCCTCGGCCTTCAGCACCTCCAGCGCCTTGTCCTGCGCACGGCAGGTGGGGCACCAAGGCGCATGGAATTGCAGGGCAACCGGCTTGCCGGCTTTTTGCGCGCTGGCCAAAGCCTCGGCGCTGTACGGCGCGACGGTCAGCGCCTGGGCTGCAAAGCTGGCGGCGAGCAGGGTGGTGGAGAACAGCAGGGTTTTGAGCAGCGATTTCATGAGCAGGTCCGGGAGGGTTGGGAAGCGAGTACTGCCCTCTGTCGCCGTGATGCGCAGCTTCCTTACAGCAGGGGTTTCAGCACGGGTACCAGCGCGCGTTTGGTCGTCAGATCGACGTAAACCTGACAGTCAAATGAAAAAAGAAAGTTTGTAAGACCTCGGCGTTTTGGGCGACCCAAGAGCATCCGAACAGCATGCTGCTGAACGGCACTCAACCCCCCTTTTCAAGGACTGCCCATCATGAACACCAAGACCACCGTCATCACCCTCGCCATCGCCCTGCTCGGTGCCGCCTCCGCCTTTGCTGGCCAAGCCCAAGCCCAGACTCATGGCGACCGTGAAGCGCAGATCGCCGACTTCACCAGCACCTCGACACTGACCCGCGCCCAGGTGCAGGCCGAA